>JAZGBI010000075.1 GCA_036476315.1 Candidatus Neomarinimicrobiota bacterium
AATATGGTCTGACGGGTCATATCCTTCCGGTTCTGACTCCATGGCATAGGCAAACATCAACGAATCCGCCTCTTCAAACACCACGGCATGATAGACCCTCCCACTCTCTTGCGTAGACGTGACAAACCGGGCGGGATCGTGGGAAACCAGGTACTGTTCTGCCGCCTGGTAAAGGTTCTCGTCACCAGGAGAACTCTCCCGTACCAGGGCACTTATGAGATCAAAATCGTAGGAATTCTCCGGATCGAAGATAATATCAAAAATGAGCGCTTTCGGATTCCCCGAAGACACCACATCGATAAGCTGGCCATGGTACGCGTATGGCCAATCCCTAAATTTTCCCAGGATCTCCATGGAGTTCTGCTCAATGTCGATCATGACAACATCCTCAATGGAGGCTTCCTCAACCCCCGCAACTTTTCCCTTCATCCGGGCGTCATAAGAGCGAAATTCATATCCGTCCAGCATCGATTTCAGAAAAAATCCTTCGATCTCCGTTCCCCAGCCCACCAGAAGACCCACCACCAGACCGATGAAAGCAGCAATTCCAATCCTCTTTAAGACATTACGCATCATTACTGCGAGTGTTCATGTATTCATGTGTTAAGGTGTTAATGCGTTTGGGTTTCAAATTCCCACTCGAACACTTAAACACTCAAACACTTGAACACTATTCTTGACCATCCAATTCCTGGTTCCACTTGACCCAGTCAAGTTCAGTATCCGCGCCTTTATCGAACTCAAACATGTGATATTTCCCGTCTTTCCGGATGTTGATCTGCATTCCTTCAACAAGTGTGATCCATTCTTCCAGAGTCACCTCATACGGTCCCGCCACCTGCTCAGGTGCCTCCAGTTCCTCAACGGGACCCAACTTGAACCTGGGTGCACCTCCTTTGGGAACCTGATCCTCTCTCATCTCCTGGACGTTCTGCGCCCAGTTCACATCCACTTCGCCATCGTAGACCAGCACAGAACTTTCCTCCTCGCCCGCGTTCACCCGGTATTTTGTTCCACGAATAGCCGCCACCGCAGTGGGCGTACGGATGGTTACATTCTTCTTTTCTCCGAAAGCGGCTCTGGCACTCACCCAGATCTTTCCTTTGTTAAGATTCGCATTGAAGTCCTTCTGGAGAGGCTTCACGTTCGCCTCGTTCAGTTCCAGTTCGGAACTCTCACCCATCCGGACCTTGGCCCCGCCAGTGAGTGTTATCTCAGCCCTCGACTTCGCCTTGGTTTGCACAACATCCTTGACAAAAACCGTATGTTTCACTTTCGCCCGCGTCCAGTCTGACTTCCCGGCCTCCCGTACGTTAACTATTCCCAGCGGGAGGGTAATTTTTCCAAACTCCTTTGTGGCGGGACGGAAGGCCACGAGTAAACCCAGAAGAAGAACCATGATTCCAAGTAGACCAAATCTTCCTCTCATATCCCAAATCCTCCTTAGCCTGAATAATTCACCACGTTGAAAATTAAGTTATGAAAACTGGTCCCATTATGCACGAATTAATCAAAATAAAAGCCGCCCAAACCCGGGCGGCCGATCATAGATGTTTCTGAAAAACCGGAACAGATTGTGGTCACCGCATTGAGCTGCTACTCTTCCTCCTGAAGTTCTTCCACCAGCAGGGAATCAATCATCACGGCCAGTTCTCCTTCAAAATCCTCCCCTTCATGAAATCCTCTCTTGGTGAGTCTGATTTTCCGGAGCTTGTCTATCACAAACAGCCTGGGAAGTGTGGTCACTCCATAGCTTTTCTTCACCATCCCGTAAACATCCTGCAGGATGGGAATAGTAATTCCCTTCTTTTCAAGAAAAGGGCCCGCCTGGGGGGAGTCTTCATATACCTCCACGGTGCGAGTCGCCTCCGTGATATCAATTAAGAAAAACCTCACGTCCTCCCCCTCATATTTTTCGTACAGGTTCTGAAGGTGAGGCAATTCCTTCATACACGGTTGACACCAGGTGGCAAAAAAGCTCACCAGAACCACGTGGCGAACGGGCTGAGACGCCGGCCGGGAGAGAGTGACTCCTGACCACTTGGTTAGCAACTCATAGCCCCCGTCCATTGCCAGAAGGGCGAACCTGGGAGCCTCATCCCCGGGCTTCAGTCCGAGGTCTTCCACTGCTTCCTCCCCGGTCTGGGGCACTCCCACTTCTTCCTGCTCACTTTTCTGCACGGTATCCTGCTCCACCCATGGATCGGCCGCAAGAAGCCATGGTATCATGAAAACAGTGATGGAAGACGCACCGAATTTGATATCCTTCATACTCCTAGTTGACCCCTAATTATGCCGGATCTGGGTGGGCGTCTCGGTTGTAGCATCCGGCAGTTTGGTGAATCAATCGAGCAGAATCATGACTTTGCAGTTGGACAAGAACTGCACGGCCTGGTTCGCATTTTTTATGCGGAAGGCATCACCGTTTGCAACAACCAGGTCCGCCTTGTTTGTCCCCTCGACTCCAATTCCCTTGACCACCAGTGGATTTCCCACCACTCGTGGATCCTGTTGAGCTTTCTCTAAAGTTTTCGAGTAGCCTGCCACACCGAACTTGACAGCGTAATCACGCGTGAAGCTTCCTGGACCATAGACCGGCTGACCGCTCTCATCCAGTATTTTAGGGGACATAGCGGGCCGCACACCCAGTCCCCGGGCATCCACGATGAGACCTGTCACCGTACCAGGTCTGACAGTGGGTGTGGCCACGGTAGCAGGTGCGGAGCCAGGAGCCGGAGCGGAGGCATATCCCGCAGGGGGCAGAACCACGTCCGATATTCCTGACATGTGGACACCCATCTCGATCTCGATGGACGTGTCGCTCAGATAGCGGATGTCATTTGAGTAATCCACCTGGCCATCCCCATTCAAGTCAAGCATCTTGGCACCCTTGACCATCCCTTCTACGCTGGTCTTGATCACGTCGTTTTCAATGGCAGAACCTCTCACCGTCGTCTCCGATGACACCGTTACCGCCATGACCGCTTCCAGAAGATTTCGGAGGCCGTCAATCTTTGCCGCCCGCACCGCAGTAGCTCGCGCCATTCCCGGGTTCTGTGCAAGCGGGCTGATGGCCCCAATCCCCGTGGCCTTCACCCAGCCATTGGAATAATTGATGCCACCGTTATCAACGCTTTGCACCGCGTCATCAGCACCCCATCCCCACTGGGCCGAGACAAAAGTGACAAGTAACAAGTGACAAGTAACAAGGAATAAGGAACGCGTAAGAAAAAAACCCGGCTGTTTCATCTCATCCTCCCAAGAACTATTGTACAACTTCGGCAGAAATTCGATTCCCCGACAATCCCTTGATCTGAAGGCTCACATTCTCCGGTGGAAACTGCATCAGGGCCATCGCCAGATCCTGCGATTTCCCCTCATAAAGGATCTGATACTCGGCAACACCTTCGTTGAATCCTTTATCGAAGGCATTGCGAATGCCCGGTATGATCTGGGACTTCAAATATGAGGCCAGATTCACGTAAGTGGAAAAGTCGACATTGGTTACGACCAGAAATACGTTGATCGCATTGGCCTGTTGCGTACTCCACTTCCGGATCAACTGACCGATAATATCCTGCCCAAGTATACCGGCTGCCTGGTTTACGGCGTTAATGCCAGCGGTAGAGGGAGAAATGTGTGGCTGCTTGCCTCTCGCTTGTGGCACGATAGCAAGGATTTCACCCGTATCGGATCGAACAATCTTTGCATTTATGTCCGCCTGCCCCGAGGTCATGTTGTATATCTGTCCTCCCGATGATATTTTTGCCGTTCCGATCACGACAACTTCCGCTCCCAGTTGACTTGCGATCCCGGCAGCCGCGGTGACATTCCCCACAAGAGCTTGAGCATACTCCTGGTCCCCTCTTAGTGCCTGAACAAGTTGCCGGTCCACTACGTCAAAACCCTTTTCGTAAAACATACTCACGAGCTTCGTCTCCGCGAAATCTGTAGGGGTGTTGTCAATCAGATTCTGCTCCCTGATGAGGAAGACGATCTTGGGCCGGTTCATGGCATTCAGAAGTGTCTGGACAGCCACTTCATCCTGCAAAATCTGATCAAGAATCTCTGTCACTTCCGCTTCAATGGTTACAATCCAGAGACCATCTGGACCCTGGTTTTTGTCAATTACCCTGAATGTTTTTACGAAGCCCTGTGCCTTTGCGAAAATATTGTCCGAAAACAACACTGAATTCTTTACGATAGTCTCAGATGACATCACCGTGCCGATACCCGTCTCCACAGCCGACCGTTTCGCCGATTCGATGGCCGCGTCCTCACTCATCCCCATCCCTTCCGCAGTTATCGTACTGCTCTGCGACAGGAGGAAGGAGGTTACCGAAAAGAGGATTAGAACGACTGCTTTGAGAAATTTGCCCATTGTTTAGTCCCCTTCTGCCTCCCTGTGCTAATGCGTGATCAATATATCTAAATTCCCGTGCAATTTCAATACTTAAGGGACGAGCTGTGACTCATGTCAAACGCTCCGGCAAAGCTATTTCATTTCAGACGATTAGCCGTTATATTCAGGAAACGTCAACCGAGGAGAAGGTCCATGAAAAAAGTAATCCCAACAACCATAATTCTTTTCCTTTTGACCACCTTCTACAACTGCGGTCCGAAGATCCAGCCTCAATCGGAAGTGGACACGCCCGAATATCACTACCGGGCTGGCCTTCGCTACATGGAAGAGGAGAGCTATGGCGATGCCATCGACGCCTTTCAGCGATCGGTGGGTCTGGACAAGAAATTCGCCCCTGGATGGGCGGGCCTGGGCCTGGCCACCGGACTAAACGGAGACCTGAAACTAGGCCGGGATTACATGGACAAAGCTCTGGGCCGCGGGAAGAAGGATCCCAATGTGCACGTCCTGGCAGGACGGCTCTGGATTGAGCACAGAAATGTGGACAAGAAATGGATGAAAAGAGCCAAGAATGAATTTGAAAGAGCCCTGAAACTGGATCGACAACACGAAGCTGCCACCTATTATCTGGGCTACGCTTATCTTCAGAACTTTGAATTCCCCCTGGCCGAAAACGAATTTAGAAAACTCGTGGAACGAAAAGGGGAGTACGCCACACAGGCGGATGAAATGTGGGCGCTCTCCCAGAAGATTGTCCGAGCCCAACCGGGAACCCTCGCAGGCAAGAGAATTGCCCTTCACCCAAAAATCACACGAGCAGACCTCACCGTACTTTTCATTGAGGAACTCAAGCTCCCGGAAATCTTCGAACGATTCTTGCCGCAAGATACGCCCACGTTTCAAACTCCAGGTCAGATGGCCACTCAGGTGAACGCCCCGTTACCCGCCGATGTGCAAGGAACCTGGGCAGAGAAGTGGATCGAAGAGGTGCTGGAACTGGGTGTTCTTGAGCCGAGTCCGGATGGCAATTTCTATCCTGCTGAACCATTGACCCGGGCAGGTTATGCGAAAGCCGTCGCCAGAATCCTTGTGGCGGCTACGCGGGATCCTGACCTTGAGACTCGCTACTTTGGCGAAGATCCATCAAGGTTCGGCGACGTCTCCAGCAGCCACTATGCCTATGCCGCGATGGCCCTCTGCACTGAAAGGGGAATAATGAAGGCGGACCTCGTGACCGGCAGATTCGAACCTGCCGGAACTGTGACCGGAGCCGATGCTCTCCTCATTATCCGGTCCGTTCAGAATTCACTCAGAATGACATTCTGAAGAAGACGCGCCCCTCCCCTCGGGTATGCACAACCTTACTCTGGGTACCAAATCTGTCAGAAGCATGTCGGCCTATCTGCTATGATTATCGCCACTCAGCTCATTAGTTCAATTTGTCCCGTCGCTAGTCCTTGTTTTTTCACTGTCGTTTTCTTTAGAAGAAAACGACGAAAAGAATCGTCGCTGAAGTAATATTCAAGCTGTCTCTCAGTTCGCTCAAGGGATCAATTAAACTCGCCCCGATTGTTATCGGGAATTCAAACAGAAATTGATCTTTTTCCTTTCGCTCACCTCAAGACGCCCAAGCTCGAATATTCCTAATGCGACAAACCAAAAGAAATAAAAGCGGCCTAATTCCTCCGGGCGAAGAAGAATCGGAGGAGTTTTCCGTTAAGAAATAAACCTTGTTTGACCCCGATGAATATCGGGGGAGTTCGGTTTCTTTTAGGAAAACGACGATGGTTCAGCCCAGGAGGAATTCAGCCGGAGTTCTTTTGCAGTACTTTTCTTGCGACCAAGAAAAGTACGAGAAAAACCACGCTCTAGATAACCCCGCAATTTGAACCTCGGTTGAGGGGATGTGGCTGGATCTGAGGTTTCTAGGGTAGTATTGGGATAGGGCAACGAAAAACTCCAGGGGGAGCCGTGCTTACCGTCCAGACCGTAGAAACAAAGTCCCAACTAAAGAAATTTATCAAATTTCCCTGGCGGATCTACAGGAATGATCCCAACTGGGTACCGCCCCTCATCATGGACCGGATGGCATTTCTCGACAGGAAAAAGAACCCCTTCTTCCGTCATTCGGAAGCTCAGCTCCTTCTGGCAGAGCGGGACGGCGAACCGGCGGGCCGCATCGCCGCAGTCCACTACACACGCCATCTGGAAACCTACCAGGATGGGAGGGGATTCTTCGGATTTTTTGAGTGCGTGGACGATCATCAGGTAGCAAGTGCCCTCTTCAACGCGGCTTCCCGGTTTCTGGCCGGAAGAGGACTTACCTGGATTAGAGGTCCCATGAATTTCACCATCAACGACGAAGTGGGCCTGCTGGTGGATGGTTTCAACACACCACCTGTCATTATGATGACCTATAATCCGCCCTATTATGAAGGACTGATAACTCAATACGGTTTCGAAAAGGTACAGGACCTATATGCCTACAAGATCGTGGCCCCCGAGGCAATTCCAAATCGACTTGAAAGAGCCTTCAAGCTTCTGCAAGAAAAGCACGAAATCCGCATACGCAATATTGACATGAAGGATTTCGAGGCCGAAGTGGATCGGATTCATGAGATTCATATGAAAGCGTGGGCAGGTAACTGGGGAGCAGTCCCTCTGACCCGGTCGGAGATCCGAAAGATTGCAAAAGATCTGAAAATGATTATCGATCCGGATCTCGTATTTATGTTAGAGGCCGGGAAGGAACCCGTCGGGGTATCCGTCACCATTCCAGATGTTAACCAGGCCATCAAATATGCCAACGGACGGCTCTTCCCCTTCGGTCTTTTCAAGATTCTCTGGCACAAACGCCGAATCGACGCCGTTCGAGTTCTCATCATGGGAGTTCTAAAAGAATATCGTTTCCGTGCTCTGGATGCCGCCATGTATTACAAGACAATGGAGGTAAGTTTGGAGAAAGGGTACAAGTGGGGAGAAATGTCATGGATACTGGAATCAAATACACCCATGCGAAGGGTCCTGGAACGTGCCGGGGCCCACATCTACAAGACATACCGGGTGTATGACAGAGAGATTTAGCGTAATTCGTAATGCGTAAGAAGAGAGGTGAATTGTGAATTTCGACGATTGGGTCGGAACTGTTCCAAGTGAGATCACTGATGATGCGCTGTGGGGCGTGAAAGCGTACCGAATAAGTCTATTTGCCTCTGAATTAGGATGGAATGATGTTACAAAATTGACGAAAGATCGCCGAACCCTCAACCTTTCAAATCAACTCTACAGGTCACTTGGATCAGTCAGCGCGAACATAGCCGAAGGTTACTCGCGTGGTTCCAAGAAAGATCAGACCCGTTTCTACGAATACTCGCTAGGATCGGCAAGAGAAAGCAGGGATTGGTACTATAAAGGCCGCCATGTCCTCGGAACAGAAATCGCAATTCATCGCATACGTTTTCTCACTCAAATCATTCGGCTTCTTTTGACAACGATCCCTCAGAAGAGAAGTTACAGAGTAAGTGAACCAAACATCGAATGCGAAACAGGCATTGAAGAATTGCTGACGAACATTCCAATACCATGATCACGAATTACGCATCACTTTTCATTTTGAAAAGAAGCGGCTAGACCACCGATGAAATCTCTCGTCACCGGCGCGTCGGGATTCATCGGAAGCCACCTTGTGGAAAGACTGGTGGATGAAGGACACAGGGTAACGGCTCTCGTCCGAAAGACGAGCAGACTCCGGTGGCTTGAGAACGATTCGGTTCAGCTGGTGACAGGGGACATCCGAAATCCTGATTCACTAGTCGGTGCGGTGAAGAATCAGGATCTTATCTTCCACGTGGCAGGTACCATTCGTGCACGAAGGATGAAGGAGTTCGCGGAAACGAATCACGAAGGCAGCCGGAATCTGATCAACACAGTCATCAAGCACAACCCGGGCGTGAAGAAATTTGTCTACGTATCTTCTCTTGCCGCCGGAGGCCCCACTACACCACA
>JAZGBI010000076.1 GCA_036476315.1 Candidatus Neomarinimicrobiota bacterium
CGATCTGAGTACGCTAGCGTTCCAACCGTCCACCATAAATGAAGACATGGGAAAAGGCATGAGTGCTTCATGAATAGTGTAAACTATGTCTTGACACTAAAGTGTAAACCATGTCCTGATTTCACCCAAGGATCCAGTATCCAGTAACCAGTATCCAGCGTCCAGTATCCAGCATCAAGGATCAAGTAGCAAGAATCAAGTAATCAGTAGCCATTCATCACTAACCACTCACCAATTAACCAGTTACCACTCACCAGTTGGCGCTCCCCAGCAGCCGGTATACAGTTCCTGTTCAATTGTCAATATTCAATAATCAATATTCAATTGGCTATCACCCCTCGATGATCTTCAGGTAGACTTTCCGTGTTCGCGGTCCGTCGAAATCGGCGAGGAAAATCCCCTGCCATGTGCCCAATACGAGTTTTCCACGTTCGACGATGACTGTTTCTGATGAGCCCACAATGCTGGTTTTAATATGGCTGTCCGCGTTTCCCTCGGAGTGACGATAACCGGCCTGGTAC
This sequence comes from Candidatus Neomarinimicrobiota bacterium, assembly GCA_036476315.1. Classification (NCBI taxonomy): domain Bacteria; kingdom Pseudomonadati; phylum Fidelibacterota; species Fidelibacterota bacterium. The sequence goes on from JAZGBI010000076.1 coordinate 522, forward strand.
GGCACCAATTCGGTCAGTTGATGTTTGATGTCCTCAGCCACCGCGGGATCGGCGTGTTCGTTGATGGTGATACCACAAGTTGTGTGAGGCACGTAAAGGGTTACCACAGCATCCTTTATGCCCGTTTTTGACACCTCTTTTTGGACCGAATCCGATATCTCAACAAAGTCAATTCTGTTTTGCGTCCGTACAGATAGGATAATCATTGTTTTCTCCTCTTGCTACGACATTCGCCTGTTAGCCCGCACTCCTCACGGCATAACCAGAGAGAACACAGAGAAGTAAGAAGACAGATTTTGATAAAACTACATTGAATCAAAGAGTTCTACCGAATCAATTTGGCGATGAGTTTTTCCGAAGTGTTTAGTATGGAATTCATAATTTCTGTGTCCTCTGTGGTTCATTTTAGCCCAGTCCCACATCCAGCATCATCATGATGGTGAAGCCTATCATCGCTCCGGCCGTGGCCACATCCGCATTGCCTTCAAACTGTGACTCCGGAATGACCTCCTCCACTACGACAAAAATCATTGCCCCGGCAGCAAATGCCAGCGCATACGGTAGAATGGCCCGCGAAGTGAGGACGACCACGGCACCGATAACTCCGGCGATAGGTTCAACCACAGCCGATAACTGACCGTACCAGAAGCTCTTTAGACGGGATACTCCCACCCTTCGCAGGGGCATGGCTACGGCAAATCCTTCGGGAAAATTCTGCAGACCAATCCCCAGTGTAAGCGCAATCGCCCCTCCCAATGTGGCAGAAGGCAGATTGTTGGCGACAGCTCCAAACGCTACCCCCACCGCGAGACCTTCTGGAATATTGTGCAGTGTGATGGCCAAGACGAGCAAAGTGGTCCGGCGCCAGGTTGTGCTGATACCTTCTGCCGTATCTATGGGGAAGCCAATGTGCAAATGGGGAAGAATCCTGTCAAGACCCCATAAGAAGATCCCCCCCATCATGAAACCGATGGCAGGGGGCGCCCAGGAAGGGAGGGGACCTTCTTTCGACATCTCGATGGATGGGGCCAGAAGAGACCAGTAGCTTGCGGCAATCATGACACCTCCTGCAAAGCCGAGCATTCCATCCAGTACCTTCCTCCGCAGTTCCTTCATGGTGAACACGGCGGCGGCTCCTAAAGCCGTTACTCCCCACGTAAACAGCGTCGCGAGAAGAGCCTGTGCGACAGGGTGAATTCCAGCGAATGACTCTATCACGGGTCGCTCATTTGATCTGAACTACTCATCAGCAGACTGCAAATAGATGTTAAGCGATAATAAAACAAATACACATGAATTTATCCATCTTTTGCCGATGAGTAGTTCACCGATTGGCCCCAAAAGTTTTCGGGACATGCGGCCCGTCGGAGATCCTGCAGAATGCGGTGAAGAGTAATTTGTTCACCCCCAACGGTTGGGATGAATCTCATCTCAAGATCCTTTGGAAGATCCTGCGGATAAATCAGGTTAAGACCTTCCGGCTGTGACTGTTTTATGCGAAACGAGGGACAACAGAAGTTTACCGACGGATGGTTGAGTAAGCACTCCTGTGTCGGACTGACTCAGAATGCCCTGAAATCTAGATCACAATTCTTCAGCATGTCTACTAAGAAAGTCCGCCACACCTTCCGCCGTCTCCGCTAATCCGTCATCCCCTTCTTCCCAACCTGCCGGACAGACCTCTCCATGCTCCTGATTGAACGTCAATGCATCAACCATTCTCAGCATTTCATCAATATTCCTCCCCAGAGGGAGGTCATTGATAACCGCATGACGCACGATACCGTCTTCATCGATGAGGAAAGATCCTCTGAGAGCCACCCTGCCTCCTACAGTTGTGATCTTCTGTTCGCCATTGGATATGACAGCAGCCTCTTCAGCGTCGACCAGGACATCGTAGGAACGGGCAATCGATTTGTCCACATCCGCAATAAGGGGATAGCCGACATCACCGATGCCACCGCTGTTCGTTCCGGTATTCCTCCACGCCAAGTGGCAATACTCGGAGTCAATGGAACACCCTAACACCTGAACCCCCCGTTTCTCAAATTCCCCTAGCCGGTGATCAAAAGCAAGTAATTCCGTTGGACAAACAAAGGTAAAGTCCAAAGGATAGAAGAAAAGGACCACTTTCCTGCCTTTGTAATCAGAAAGGCGAATCTGTTTGACCGAACCATCGGGCATGACAGTCGTTGCTGTAAAATCCGGAGCTGGTTTGGTTACGAGCATGATTCAACATCTCCTTTTCTAATGTTGTGGCGACACGTTCCACAAACACCGTTCACTCGAAGTTCGTACCGCTGAACATCATGTTCAAGTTTCGTTTTCCACCCGGAAAGAACTTCTTCGAGGTGTAGATCCAAGTCAAAAACCATGCCGCATCGGTTGCAGCAGAAATGTTCGTGATCGTGGAGATCACGGTCATAATGAGCCACGCCATCGAGTACCAGAGTCTGAATCAAGTTTCCATCCACAAGTTGTTTCAGGTTTCGGTAGACAGTCCCGAGGCTAATGCTGGGCACCCGTTTCCGGACCCTGCGATATACCCAGTCCGCGGCGGGATGAGTATCGGTGGATCTGACAACCTTGAGAATCTGTTCACGCTGTCGGCTGTATCTCATTCAGTACCAAATTTAAGCACTGATAGCTGTAAAAGTTAACATAAATAATAATCATTACTATTATTGTTTATCTTAGGATGTCCGCTCGAGAATCAACAAAGCCACCACCAGAATTGTCTTGCTTCAACACAAAGTTTTCTCTTATATTAGGATAAAAGGAGAGTGAATTCTTAATTATAGGTGCTCTACTCAAAATCAGCCCAGTATGCGATTCAAGCCCTCATCGGCATAGCGGCAAAGCAGCATGATGCCCCCGTTATTATTAGCGACATCGCTCAAGAATTCCAGATCCCTCAACGTTTTCTGTCAAAGATTGTTCAGATTCTTGCCAATCACGGTTTGGTCAAGACATACCGGGGACGTCACGGAGGTGTTATGCTGGCCCGTCTTGCGCGGGATATCAAAGTCAGCGATATTGTTGAGATTGTAGATGGGCCCGTGGCAACAAGACAAATGTGCGTTATCGGTCTGGACATTTGCGATGAAGAAGCGATCTGTCCTTTTCATACAAATTGGATGAAAATCCGCCAGGACATTCAAACTTGGCTGGACGGGGAGAATCTCGAGAATTTGGCCAACGTGGTTATCGACAAAAGGCAACGACTGAGACAGTGACCCGGTGCAAGAGCGATCCCGGATAATCCTTCGCCGAATCTCGCAAAAGATTTCCCTCCGCGGGTGTTTACATGACGAACGTCAACCGGTCCGTAATCGTAATCCTACTTTTCCTCTTAATACTGACCATGTTGGGTCTTGCATCCTTCCGTGAACCGGAACTCGCGATTCAGCCTCTCCTTTTTAGTCACAATCTTCACATTGAAGAGATGGATTTGCAGTGCGGTGACTGTCATACCGAAGCAACTAGGCGGGCACGGGCAACATTCCCGACCACCGAGGCCTGCACGACATGCCACGACGATCCCCTGACGGAAACGGAGACAGAAGCCCAACTGCTGGCCTACACCCACGAAGATAGAGAGATCCCCTGGCAGCGGATTTACATGGTACCCGATCATGTCTATTTCTCACACAGACGTCACGTAACCCTTGGAAACGTTCCGTGCGAAACGTGTCATGGAAACATCAGATCCATGACAGAACCTCTTGATCGACCTCTAATCCCGGTTTCCATGGACAGGTGCATGGATTGTCATGAAGAACATCAGGTAACGAACGATTGTCTATCCTGCCATCGATGAAAAAGGACACGGTCAAACTTATCACGCGCCGCGACTTCCTGAAGATTACGGGAATGACAGTGGGAGGAGCCGCCTCGAGTTACTGGTTACTATCCGACCTTATGGCCGTGCCCCAGCGACTCCTGGAGAAGATGGCAAACAGCAGAGGAGAAGAAAGCTGGCAGAACACGGTATGTCGCCAGTGTACCGCAGGATGTGGAATAGCCGTCCGGAAAATTGACAACATACCCGTCTACGTCAAGGGGAACCCCATATACCCCGTGAATCGAGGAGGTGTGTGTCCCATGGCCCACACATCGATGGAGGTTCTCTTCAACCCCGACAGGGTGAAAAGCCCCATGTTACGACGGGGAACCAAAGGTCGAGAAGGATGGGAGGAGATAGGATGGAAGGAGGCGATAGCCTCGCTGAGCCAGCGACTCAAAGAGCTAATCGACCGGGGCGAGGGACACCGGATAGCCATGATCAATGGCGATGACTCTCCCCTCATGAGAGCTGTCTGCCAGTACTGGATGAAGGCGATGGGTTCGCCAAACTATTTTGAAGATGAGAGATTCACAGACAATTCCATTGTTGTGAATCTCTCCCAGGCAATGGACACCACACCCGTCTACGATATCATAAATAGCCGATACATTCTCAATTTTGGAAGCAATTTCCTTGAAGAGGGAAACTCTCCCGTTTACTACAACCAGATTTTCGGTCACCTCAGGGAGACGACCCGGGAAGGGAGCACCACGCTGGTCCACATTGACTCCCGCATCAACCTTACAGGCTCGAATTCCGACCGATGGGTTGCCATTCGGCCCGGTACTCACGGCGCTCTCGCTCTGGGCATCGCCTGCGTACTTATCGCCGATCGTCTTTACGACCGCTCTTTTATTGAAGCACATACAACCGGTTTCAAACCGTTCAGCGATTCGTCCGGCCGGGAGCACGCTGGATTTGAATCATTTGTTCGAGGAAACTACTATCCCGAAAAGGTCTCCCAATTGACGGGAGTGCCGGCAGAAACGATCGTCCGCCTCGCGGAAGAATTCGGAACCCGGAAACCCGCGGTTGCCATGTCGGATGACGCCGCCAGGTACGCCACAAACGGCAGCTTCTCGCAATGGGCCGTCTATTGTTTGAACGCTCTCGTAGGAAATTTCCAGAAAAAAGGAGGCGTCTACTTCTCCCATCCTGCGCCGGAAATCCGTTTTCCCCGACTGAGCTCTGATCCTGCAGGGAAAGATTCTCAGCATCGGCCAAAGGTTGGAGAGGACATTGATCCCCCCTCCCCGTTTGGGGACCTTCCCCCGGATCAGTTCGTCAAGGGTATCACCGCCGGAGATCCGGCTCGGATCGATACCCTGATCATCATTAACTCGAATCCTGTTTTCCATTCGAGACAGAAAGACAAATGGGTGAGGGCTCTCAAGGAGATTGAAAATGTTATTTACATTGGAACGTTCATCGATGAAACAGCTAAATATGCCGATGCATTTCTCCCTGACCACTCCTTTCTTGAAAAAAGTGACTTAAGCGGACCTATCCCGGGACTCATGTTCACCCACGTGGGTCTACAGCAGCCCGTCATTGAGCCCCTGTTCGACACAAGACAATCCGGGGACGTACTGATTGAATTGGGAAAGAGGGCTGTCACGGAAGACGCATTCCCCTGGAAAGACTACGAAGAGCTGGTGTTGGAACGCCTGAGAGTAATCTTTGAGTCCGGAGAGGGTTCGGTGATTTCCGAGTCCACCTATGCCCAATGGGTCGCCTACCTGAAAGAGCGGGGCTGGAGGCTTCAGCAGTATCAGACCTTCGGAGCCTTCCGCAGGACTATTATGAAGAACGGCGGGTGGTGGAATCCGTTGGATCCATTTCTCCCATTGAAAGAAATCTTTCGAACGAAATCGGGAAGGTTTGAGTTCGTTTCCTCGCACCTGAAAGAGAGACTCGCTGAGGCGTCTCAGTTCGCGGAAGGCGACTCGGCTGCTGAAAAGCGGGACCGTCTCCTGAGCGGTTTGCACATTACTGCGCGGGGTGATGATCTCCTGATGCCCCATTATGAAGTCCCATTTTCCCTGGGCAAAACGGAAAAATTCCCCCTTATTTTGACTATATCTGAGCTTCTTACGAATCGAAATGGTGCCGGGGCGACACAGCCTTCGTTGCTCGAGATGATAGGTGTCCAGGTAGGCCGGTATTGGAAATCGTGGATCGAGATCAACCCTCTGACCGGCAGAGAATATGGGTTGAAGGATCGGGGAATGGGATGGGTCGAGTCAACTCAGGGACGGATCCAGGGCGAAGTTCGCTTCTTCGAAGGAATTCGACCAGGGGTAGTCCATCTTCATCTGGGACTCGGGCATACCTCCTACGGTCGCTTCGGGACAGGAATCGGCTTTAATGCGACGGATCTCATCGAGAATCACCGCGATTCACTTTCGTACACTCCCGCCCTGAATGGAACGCCGGTGAAGGTGAGTCCCTCTCTGAGGGAGGTGTGAATTGCCCAGTTGGGGCATGGTCATAGATTTGAATAAGTGTACCGGATGCGGTGCCTGTGTCTCTGCGTGCCGATCAGAGAATAATGTCCCTAATGTGGGTCCCGAACAATCGCAGTTCGGCCGGTCGATTTTTTGGATGGACATCATGGAGATCGTGGAAGGAGAGTATCCAGATGTTCGGGTGCAGTACATCCCTCGCCCCTGTTTTCATTGCGACCGTCCCCCCTGCACGAAAGTATGTCCTGTGAGAGCCACGTATCTGAATGAGGAGGGTCTCGTGGCCCAGATCTACCACAGATGTATCGGATGTCGCTACTGCATGGTGGCGTGTCCATACACCGTGAAATCCTTCAACTGGTATGAGCCTGAGAGACTGGAGGATTTTCTCCAGTTCCGAAATCCTGACGTAAGCTTGCGGATGAAAGGTGTGGTGGAGAAGTGTTCCTTCTGTAGTCACCGACTCCAAAAGGCGAGAGAACAATCCGAATTCGAATCGCGAGACATGGAAGAAGCGGAGTACCAGCCGGCCTGCGTGGAGGCGTGCCCAACCTCTGCCATTGTGTTCGGAGATTTTGAAAACGAAAAACACACGGTGTCTCGCCTGAGAAAATCATACAGGGCTTTCAGAATGCATGAAGACCTGGGAACCGAACCGAAAGTGGTCTACCTGTCCAGAGAAGACTGACATGACCTTGAGTGAACTGAGAAAGGATCCCGACTACGCGCTTTTCAAACCTGTCGTCGAAAAGGGAAGGAAGGCGTTTATCCTGGGAGGATTTCTGTTTGCCGTCTTTCTGTGGACTATGTACATGTACGGTACCCAGCTCAGTTCTGGACTGGGTGTGACGGGCCTGAACCGGCCCATATCCTGGGGTTTCTACATAGTAAACTTCGTCTTTTTCATAGGCATTAGCCACGCCGGGACCCTCATATCGGCAATACTCCGCCTTTCAAAGGCCGAGTGGCGCAGACCTATCACAAGAATGGCCGAAGTAATCACGGCCATCGTTCTCGCCATTGGAGGGCTCCACCCTATCATTGATCTGGGGAGACCCGACAGGCTGCTGAGCATTTTTTACTATGGACGCCTTCAGTCACCCCTCCTTTGGGATGTCACTGCCATAACCTGTTATTTCGCTGCCAGCACCGTCTACCTGTACCTACCCATGATTCCCGATATTGCAATCATGCGTGATATGGGTGTCCGGCCTCAATGGCTCTACCGTTTTCTCTCATGGGGATGGACGGGAACCGAGCGTCAGAAGCACTGCCTGGACAGGGCCATAACGATTCTTATGGTGATGGTGATTCCCATCGCGGTTTCGGTGCACACCGTCATATCCTTCATTTTTTCCATGACATTGCAGCCAGGATGGCACAGCACCATATTTGGTCCCTATTTTGTCGTGGGAGCAATCTATTCCGGGATCGCCGCCATTCTCATAGTGATGATAGTTTTTCGAAAGGTCTTTCACCTGGAAGGATACCTGAAACCCATCCACTTTCAGTATCTCGGCACTCTCCTTCTGGTTATGTGTGCACTATGGTTCTATTTCACGTTTGCTGAATACTTGACGGGAACGTATGGAGGCGAGCCGCACGAAATGAAAATAATTCTCTATAAATTCGCGGGAGGCTACTGGCCCGTATTCTGGAGTATGATTCTCTGCAACTTTGTCATTCCGGTGATAATCCTAAGTAATAAGAAACTGAAAACGATTAGTGGAATCTTCATCGCAAGTTTCGCTGTTATCATCGGAATGTGGCTGGAGAGATTGAACATTGTGGTTCCCTCACTGGCCAATCCTCTTCTGCGCGTGCCGTATCAAGTCTATATTCCTTCCCTGGTGGAATGGGCCCTCTTCCTGGCGGGAGTGGTCGCATTCGTGCTCGCTTTTCTTGTTTTCTCCAAGTTTTTCCCTGTCATTTCCGTCTGGGAGATCAAAGAAGGTCGCAAGGAAGGAATAGAGGTCGTCAAAGAGCGACTGGCCAGCTATCAGCCTGATATCACCACTCAGCCTGGGAAGTCCTAGCTTGAAGAAATCGAGAGAATCACGACTCATGTTCATGCTCCAGGTGGCAAGTCTGTCATGGATCTGGTTTTTCGTCCTGGGAATCACATGGTGGATAATAACATTGCTCCGCGAAGCGTTAAGACTTCACGACGCGCCGGATGCTTCCGTAGTCATCAGTATCGTGGTCATACCGGTTTTCCTTACCTTGGCCAGCGTTTTGACCTACGTTTTCGTGGGATTACAACGACACCGTGAGAATGATTCGCCGCGAAGGCTCTCCGCAGGATCCAGTGAAAAAGATTCAGGGGTGGACGATAGCAACGGGCTCGATGCTGGCCGGAACGTTGAGAATTCTCCAGACCCAACTCCTCGATAGATGAATTCTCTTCATCTGTTTGCGTTTTGCCCGGCTGCCCTTCCTTGGACGGAGGCGGGCCTGCCAGCCCTCATTCTTCGGGAGCATGCTGGCACGGTGTCTTTGAGGCTGAAAAATGGATTTGGATAGGATAGGATCGAACGAGAACAATACAATTCATACAAAACGAGAGCAAACCCATGGAAGGAAAACGATTAATAAGTAAAGGGGGGCTCGCTTCGGCGATCGCCCTTCTGGTGACACTCTCTCTGTCCCCGTTCACTTTAACCCAGACCGTGGAAACTCAGGACGAGTTGCGTCAGGAGTCACTCCCCGTTGACCCTATGATGGGTCGAATCGTGTTTGAGGAAAAACAGTGTATCGACTGTCACGCCATCGATGGTTTCGGAGGCGAGGTGGGTCCGGATCTGGGTCGGGAACGGTTCTTTGGCAGTTTTTACAACCTGACCGCAAGGCTCTGGAACCATGCCCCGCAAATGACGATCCAGGCCGACTTCAGAGAAAAGGAATGGCCCACTTTGACGACGGAAGAGATGGAGCAATTGATCAGCTATCTGTTCTATCTCCGTTACCTGGGAGAACCGGGAAACGTCTCCGAAGGAAAGGAACTCCTCAGAGAGAAGAACTGCCTTAAATGCCACCGCGTTGGCCGTGAAGGGGCGTCAGACGGCATCGAACTTGATCGGCTTCAGGAGTACGCCTCTCCCCTCTACGTCGCCCAGGTCATCTGGAATCACGGTCCCGAGATGCAGGAGCGGATGGCAGCCATGGGAATTGAGAGGCCAATGTTCGGCGACAGGGACATCACAGACATCAGCGCGTACCTGAGGGAGTTAAGCCGGGAAGAATCGAGAAGAAGGCAATACATGTCCCCAGGAAACCCGAAAGCCGGGGCCGCGGTGTTCAAGGAGAAAGGGTGTTCTCATTGCCACGCCACCCGGCCGGACCAGGCGTCGGAAGGGGTCTCGCTGGGTGATATGGATCTGCACAGGAGCGTAACCGACATTGCCGGGACCATGTGGAATCACGGAAATATCATGCGGAATGCGATGAAGAGCAGAAAGGTGAAATGGCCCACGTTCCAAGGGTCCGAGATGGCAGACTTAATCGCCTACCTCTACTTTTATGATTACCAGAACGTTTCACCAGGCGATCCCAAGAGAGGGGGGTGGGTATTTGAGAAAAAATCGTGTGCGACGTGTCATGCTCCGGGACAGCCCCATGCCTTTGCGGGGAGTATCTTTCTTGCCACGCCAACCGATCTGGTGAGGACCATGTGGAACCATGTGCCCTATATGCACGAACTCATCGTGACGAAGGATATCGAGTGGCCGAAGCTGACAGAAGAAGACCTGCGTCATCTGTACAGCTATCTTCTCCACTTGACTCCGGGGGAATAAACCCGGGGGAAGGCGTTACTCCGTCTCGATCCTCTTGATATAGATGTAAAGAATGACAGATAAGAACGTGATGAAGAACGTGGAAATTCCCAGCCAGACCCTCCGGTTTTTGTGTTCAACGATAGCTTCTTCACCTTTGCCCAGAGCAACAAGAGCCAGCTCGATTCCCGGTTCGGCGGTAGCTTGAACCTCCCCTGCATCAAATGTATGGATCATCGTCCTGGACCGGATCAGGGCATCGGTGGCAGTCTGGATGTCAAATAGTGCATCGCTCACGTTCATTCCCCTGTTTTCCGCCTCGGAAACCTTGCGCTCGGCCTCGGAGATAGTCTCCTTCAATCTCATCAAGGCCGTGTACATCAACTGCGATTCTGCATAGCCGGAATCTCCCGGTCGATGACACCTGATGCAGACCCCCCCCTCCGCCACAGACACCTTTTCATCCGAGGGATGAAGTATGCGGTGGTTGTTATGACAGACCTCGCATCCGTGGAGACCCCTGATTTCGAAGATCTGGCTCATCTTGGTCTTACGGAACAGATCATAATTATTCGCATGGCACATGCCACAAACCATTTTGATGGATCCGACATCTGGAGGCATGGCTCCGTGATTCCCGTGGCAGTCGTTGCAGGTGGGGGAAGAAAAGTCTCCACGTTCCAACACAGCAATGCCATGCACACTCTCCGCATAATCGTCATAGACTGACGTGGGCAGTCCAAACTGATCCATCAGCGGCTTGAAGCCGTGACATTCCGCACATGTGGCGGCCACATTTCCGGGATACACTCTCGATCTTGAATCATTCTTGGGAAAGATGCCGTGAATTCCGTGACAGGAGGAACAGGTAGCCACGGAAGTGATCCCTTTCTTGAGAGATTTACCGTGCTGACTCGTCCAGTACTTCTCTGTCTGGTCCACGGGAATATTGGGGTTGAATTTTCTCATCACAGCCGGATCATCATGACATCTGCCACAGATGCCGGGAACGTCTATTTTCTCGGGAACGCCGATAAATCCAGCCTCAACGGATTTGGCCTCATCGAAGTCTTCCGTGGTTGCATCGCCCCCGTGACAATCGGCGCACGAAAACCCTAGCCGGAAGTGAATATCCTGGGAAAACAGTTCGGCGGGTGCCGCGAGCTCCTCCTCCAGTTCAAGATGACAGTCCAGGCACTTGTTCACGACAGGATCGTCTGCACCCAGAATCCCGAGGATAAGAGCTGTGACGATAGAGATTCGCTTCATACCACAAATCCCAGTACGGTCATGACAACGATGAAGAGAAGGATGAAAGTGCCACCCAGTTTAATACCACGGGCCCTTGCGGTCCCATCATCGGTTGTGTCCAAAAAAGGAATCAGAAGCCAGAAGAGACCTCCTATTAGAAAAGCGAGGATTCCCAGCAATTCGCCGTCAATGAACAGGACCGTGCCGGGAATGTATTTCAAAGCCTGAAACATGAACAGGAAATACCATTCAGGCTTGATTCCGGCCGGAGCTGAAGAGAACAGATCTGCTTTCTGGCCCAGTTCCCAGGGAAAAAGAACCGCCAGCACCGCCAGGATATTGAACACAATGAGCCACAGAAGGAGGTCCCTCAGAACGAAGTTCGGAAAGAAAGGAATGTGGACTTTTTTCTCCTCGGGGACCGTTTCCCAACCCCTCGGCTCACTCATGCCCTGGACCTGGATAAAGATAAGATGAGTGGTGAGAACAAGGGTAAATATGAGGGGCAGCATGGCCACATGAATACCGTAGAATCTGGGAAGCGTGGCCCCGGTCACCTCCTCACTCCCTCTCAGCAGTGTCATCATCGCCTTTCCCACAATAGGAATCACGCCAATGATATCGGTTCCCACCTTCGTGGCAAAATAGGAAAGCTCATTCCACGGCAGGAGATATCCGCTGAATCCAAATCCCATGACCAACAGAAGAAGGATAACACCTGAAATCCACGTCATTTCCCTCGGTTTCCGGTACGCTCTTAGAAAAAATACACTGAACATGTGAATGAAGACCGCCAGAACCATCAAGTTGCCCGCCCAGGAATGGACCGATCGAACGAGCCATCCGAACTTGACCTGCGACATGATAAAGCGAATACTTTCATAGGCCGAATCGGCGCTCGCCTTGTAATAGAACAAGAGAAGGATTCCGGAGATCACCTGAACTACGAAGAGGAAGAGGGCAACCCCACCGAAATAGTACCAGAACCATCCCTTCCCGTGGGGAACCTTTTTCTTCTTCAGGAAGTCGATCAGGAGTCCGGTTTCAAACCGTTGATCAATCCAGTCTCTAAGTCGTTTCCACACAGGGAGTCCTCACGCTCGTTTTGTAACCCAGACTTCCTCCCCCTCCAGTTTCACGTCGTACTCTTCGAGGGGTCTTGGCGGGGGTCCCGCCACGTTCCGGCCCGTCAGGTCGAACCTGCCGTTGTGGCAGGCACACCAGATCTGATTCAAATCTCCCCGGTACTGGACAATACAGCTGAGGTGCGTACAAGTTGCCGAGAACGCTTTGAATTGTCCATTCTCAAGCCTGATAAGTATGCCCGGAATTCGTCCGAACTGGAAAATGATTCCCGTCTCAGGCGAAAAATCGCCCACAGAACCGACCCGGATTGAGGAGATATTTGCCTCCGGGATGGGGGGTGGAATAAGGTAGCGTACTATCGGGTACGCCATGCTGCCCAGCCATCCGAAGATTCCCAGGCCTAACAGCCATTTCAGGAAAGATCGTCTTTTCGGTTCGGACTGTTGGTCCATCTTCGATAGAGGAAAGAAAAATTCCTGCGCAATTTATCACCAAATCAGAAAAACTTCCATTGGG
>JAZGBI010000077.1 GCA_036476315.1 Candidatus Neomarinimicrobiota bacterium
GACTATCTCCCTTGATGGAAAAAGGGTCTATCCGGGACTCATCGCGGCCAGTACCACTCTGGGCCTTGTGGAAATCAGCGCCGTCCGGGCTACTCGGGACTATGCGGAAGTCGGAGACGTTAATCCAAATGTGCGGGCTGAGGTGAGTTACAATCCCGATTCGGAACTCATTCCCGTTGCGAGGTCCAACGGCATAGCCGTTGTCCATTCAATTCCCCGCGGTGGCCTTCTGTCTGGCTCTTCGGCCGCCATGATGCTGGATGGATGGACATGGGAGACCGCCACGCTGAAAGCTCCCATCGCCCACCATCTCAATTGGCCGAGAATGACAACTGTCCGGCTACCATGGATGTCGGAAAGTGAGGAGGAACAGAAAGAGGAGCGTGACCGGCAGCTCCGCAGAATCGATGAAGTATTCGACATGGCACGAAGCTACCTGCTGGCAAAGAAAGCATCTGGGAAAAGGAATATACCGGATCACGGTGCGGATCTCAGATGGGAGAGTCTGATTCCCGTATTGGACCGCGAGGTGCCCGTGTTCATCCACGCCAACGAGGTTCAGCAGATTGAGTCAGCGGTTCACTGGTCACGCAGACGGAATGTGAGAATCGCCATTGTTGGGGGCCATGACGCCTGGCGGGTGGCTGAGCTACTGAAAAAATACAATATCCCGGTTGTCTATGAAAGTGTCCACGCTCTCCCTTCACGCCGTTGGGAAGATTACGATGCCCCCTTCACTACTCCCTGGAAACTTCATAAGGCAGGGGTAAAGTTTTGCATCTCAGCCAGCAGCAGTTCATTCGAGGCAGCCCACCAGCGTAATCTTCCCTATCACGCTGCCACAGCTGCCGCATACGGACTCGACAGAAAGGAGGCGTTGAAGGCCATCACATTGCACGCCGCGGAAATCCTCGGAATCGATGACCGTGTGGGCTCCCTTCAGCCAGGCAAGGATGCTACGTTTATCGTCACGGATGGTGACCCACTTGAAATTCCAACGCGGGTGGAGATGCTATTTATTCAGGGGAGACGAATCGATCTCGGTGACCGGCACAAAACATTGTATAAGAAATATAGGGAAAAATACCGCCAGCTCGGACTTATCAAGTAAACCGCTACGCCTCGCGACTCCCCATCTCCTTATCCATAATGAAGGTCCCGTGGGCATCCGTGCCCACGAGGTTGAACCTGTCAAGGAGCGATTTGAGCATCGCTTCTTCCTCAACCTGTTCCGTTACAAACCATTGGAGAAAATCGAACGTGGCATAGTCCTTTTTCTCAAGAGAGGTGTCCACGAGTTTGACGATGGCGACCGTCATCGATTTCTCGTGTTCATAAGCTTCTTCAATTACATCCTTCAGGGATTTGTATTCGACCGGGGGCCCCTTCGTATCTGAGATGACAACCCTGCCACCGACCCTGTTCACATATTGGATGATTCTCTTCATGTGCCCTCGCTCCTCGTCTGACTGATGGTAAAAAAAGTGCGCGGCACCGCTTAGAGACGAATGATCGCACCAAACGGCCATGGCCAGATACAGCCGGGAAGAGTATGCTTCGTCTGCGATCTGTTTATTCAGGATTTTTTCAACGTTTTCCGATAACATGGATTAGCCTCCTTGACTCGTGAGAATCCGACGGCGACCCGTAAACAAGAATCATCAATAAGTTAAGCTAGATTGGTCACCAATATCAACAATCCGGACTATTGGCCGACAGGCCTCTTTCGAATATTGAACCGGTACCCTGTCCAGATCAAAATGATTCCAACAAGTTCGGTAATGTAGAGTATTTCCGTATGACCTGCTCGACTGGATGCGCCCCCTATTCCGGGTAGGATTGCTCCAACAGCAATCCAAACATTCCCGATGAATCTGTCCCTGGCCAGATCAGCTCCCTCTCCTCCCTTCAATGCGATTCGTCTGAAACGCCAGGCTGACAGAGTGGCTCCACCGATGAGAAAAATCACCGCGTATGTGTTGATGAAGGGACTGAATGCCCTAATCCACTGCCATTCGAACACCCGGCCACTGGGAAGATGAGGGTTAACCTGAGCCGCATTCACAGGGCTCATTATGACGAAGGTGGCGGCCACAAGGACCGAAAAAATGAGAGCAGTGGTCAATCTGCGGGCGGTCGACGCCTTCAACAACAGCCACGCCGTTCCCGTGGCCAGGGGAGCTCCCCCCAGAAGGGCTCCAACAATATACCAGAACTTGAAAATGAATGGACCCCACCCCAGGAGAGTGATCCAACTTTCGGCAAACGTTCCCAGACCGTACACGAGTACGCCCCCACTCCACCATAGAAGGTGATTGCCTTTCCCGATGGCGAGGAACCGGCGGAAAATCGTCACCGAAAAGAATAGAGAAATTACCGTTGTGAAGATAGGAAGGTAGTGAGGGACTGTCACTCCGCCAGATATTTCCACTCCATGGTGAAGGTACCCGATTCCCCCTGGTCATCATAGTAGCTAAAGATTTTTAGGGAGGGATATTTCCCGTCGGCAGTGTTCACGATGTAAACGAGGTCCTTTGGCGCGAGGACGTGTCCCTCTCCGTAGTCATACCAGCCTGACGTTACGTAAAAGGGCAAAGCGTCCGTGGAATAGTCACCCGATGAGGCCTCAGTTATTTCGCCCAGCGAAGTGTCCGATAGTTTTTGCACAGCAACGCCGTTGCCCAACCAGATCTCGTAACCGTCCACCTTAATGTCCCAGCTTTCTCCGTCAGATACTTCTTCCGAACCGAACGCGAAATATGTGGGTTCGTCATACGATCCGGAGGCCACGAAGGTGTCGATGTTCGCGTCGCTGAGGTCACTGGAACCGTCCGAGTCATATTTGTACGTCCATGTGATATCTACCAATTGGTGAAGAGGTGCACTGGTGTATGTATAATCTTGAAACTGTAATGCCGCATAGTCCCCCGCGCATGTCCGTAATGCATAGGTGTCCTGGTAGATTGAAAAATCGGCCGCCAGCCAGTTCTTACCAATTAGGGCCACCGCATCTGAATCGCCGAAAAATGAGACCGAGGAAGGCGGGTCCATTACATCTTCCAGGTCTGCGGTGTCCACAACGGCCATGGTAATCTCCTCGCCCGTCATAATCACCGGATCGGAGATAGTCATGTATTGACACGGTGCAATTTCGACAGTTACCGGGACTACCCCGAAAGCGATATCCCATGACTCAGGCTCTGTGGTGGTGCCCTCATTCGTTGAGAAGTTAAAATACTGGGTGCCCTCGGTCTTCACATTGACCGATGTAAACGTGAAATGTTCAGGTTCTTGAGAATCATCATTCATCGATTTTTCCTCGCATCCCATCAAGAGCCATGTACCGACACATAGCAACGTCAATCGTTTCATCTTATTCTCCCTCGTATCCTGTTTGTTGGGTTTTTTTACTAATCTTCCTTCTGAAAGTCATAGGAAACGCCTGCGTACCACTCCCGGCCCGGGACGATTCCCCCTTCCCTGTCAACATAATCCGTGAGGTTGCGGCCCCCCGCATTGCCACGAAGACCCCAGATAATTGGGAAACTCAGGTGAGCGTGGATCAGGCTGTAATCGTGGAGGAACACTTTCTCAGATTCACCCGTTTGCTCATCCTCCGCCCAATAGAACTTCTTTCCGCTGAACTGGGTTCTCAGATTCAGCTTGACGCCGCGACTCACTTTGAACACGAAAGCTGCCTGGCCTTTTTGTTTGGCCTTGAAACTCAAGGGGCTTTTGGTCGCCTCGTCCCAGGAGTCGAGATACGCATATCCCACTCTGATCTCCAACCAGGTGAGAGGCATATAGGTCATGTCCAGTTCCAGTCCCCTGCTCCAGGCGGAGTCTATGTTCTCCGTTGCCCAGATACCAAGGTCCTCCCGAATTCCTTGATAGGTGAAATCGATGAGATTTTTGATCTGATTATGGAACAGAGACACCCTTCCGTGGTATCTTCCCGGACTCCACCGTTCAATATCCAGATTCACGCTGCGGGAAGTTTCCGGGCGAAGCAAAGGATTGCCCTCAATATGATAGCCCACAAACATGTTCGCATAATCCCAGAACAGTTCCTTGAATGAAGGCGCCCGGAATCCTTCACCGTAGGACAGTCTGATTCGGGAGACCATCCCCGGCTTGAACATAACAGAAATTTTGGGCGAAAGGTGCTTTCCATAAATGGAATGAAAATCCAGTCTCACCCCTGCCAGGGCAACGATCTTTGGCGAGAAGGAGATCTCATCCTGCAAAAAGAGGTTATTCAGGTAGGACTCACGGTAGTGGTTGAGAATACGGTCAGTCTCAGAAGATTCCAACTCAAGGGCATACCCCCCGTTCACTCGGTGTCTGCCAAATTCCCTCTCGAAAAGTATGTCGCCCCTTACGAGCCGCTCCTGAGTCAGGGAACTTTTGTACAAATGGTTAGAGCTCAGGACGATATTGTCCACCCGATGGTTGTACGTTGAGTACTCGAGTCCGGTTCTTATTTGCATCTCCACAACATTGTCAAGTTCACCCTTCAGGCTCAGGGCCAGACGGTCGTTGAAGGTAACATCCTCATACACTTCGTTACCAATGAGCGATTGCTTTTCGTCAAAGTAATTCACTTCCAGTCTGATTCTACTCCCTTCTGTGATGTCCCGGCGAATGCGCAGCTGACCATGACGCTTTGCATAGCTGTTGCCATCCTCAATAATGGAAGAAGGGGTCAGATCATAGCCACTGTATTCCAGGTGACTCAGGAGGACCCGTGAATGCCAATTTCCTCTTCCGCCCCCCAAAGAAAAACTGCCATTCACCTTGCCGTAATTCCCAAAGTTCGCATCGGTTTCCATAGTCCAGCTGTTGCTCGGCTTCTTTGTCATGATATTGATAACGCCTCCCATGGCGTCACTTCCGTACAAAGCGGAAGTCGCACCCCTCACGATTTCAATCCTCTCTATTTGAGAAATGGGAATCTGAGCAGCGTCGAGGACACCATTTACACGGCCCACCATCTTCATGCCGTCGAGCATCACGAGAATGTGCTCGCTGCCGAAACCGAGCAACTCAAGACCCGTCCCAAATTGATTCTGGACCACTGAGACACCCGTGACCTCATCCAATAATTCGGAAACGTCAGCGGCACCCGTTTCCCGGAGTTTCTCACCTTTGATGACCTGGGTGGTAACCGGCACATCCTTCAGGTACCTTTCCGTGCGAGTTCCTGTGACGACGATTTCCTTCATCTGAAAATAGGTCTCACGGAGCTCGATGGTAAAGTCGCCGTGGTAAGGCAACCGGACGCCCTCCCGCGCCTCAACATAGCCAATGTGTGACACAAGGAGAGTATGTTCACCTTCTGGCAAATCATCGATCACGAACCGGCCCCGGGCATTCGTCGCCGCGCCCCGATCCACGGAAACCACGAGAACATTGGCATTGAACACAGGCTCTCCTGTAGCGGCGTCGATTACACGACCTGAGAGTGTATATTCCTCAGCCAAAAGGGGCACCACAAAGAGGAGTACAACCAATATGTGGGAAAAGCAGCGGCTTGTTTGACGGTCAGTTATGTTCACCTTCAACAGGCCCTGGTGTAGCCAGAAACTTGGAAATGAGCTCATCGATGTCCTTCTTCCGAAACTTTTCTTGACCGTTTCCCAGAAACATGAGTCCGTGAAACAGGCCACCGACTGCCCGGAGAAGCAGCTGAGGATCCACCTTGGGGAATTCTCCCTTTGCCATTCCATCCTCCAGCAGTCCAGTCAAGACCCCGTAAATACGGTTTTGATATTTCTTCCAAGGTTGATGACTTTCCGGGAGATTCGTGACAGCTTTGGGGGCCGAAAAGAGAAAGCGGTACAGGTTTCTCTCCTTCAGGGTAATCTCCACGATTTTCTCTATGATTTCGATAAACGTTTCTCTGGGTCCTGCATCGTTATGAATTACGCTTTCGATTCCCTCCCAAAGGGGTTCCCACCCCTTTTCCATAATTGCACAAAAGACTTCCTCTTTTGAGGCGAAATAGTAGTAAAGGGTTGCTTTTCCAAATCCGGCCTGATGGGCTATTTCCCCCATGGTGGCACCTTCAAGCCCTTCTCTCTGGAATACCCGGAGGGCACCATCAAGAATGCGCTGTTTTCGTGCTTCCCTTTCCTCTTTTTGCCTGCTGGATAACAAGAGACCGCCGGACTAACCTTTCGACTGAAGGGTCGAAAAATAGAATCCTCGTTCTAGGAAAACAAGGGGTTTTTCCCGGTTGAGGAACCGGGTAGGAACCATGGCAGATGGCTCCGGCAATGCGAGGAAGGAGAGTTACTTAGCCGGCTGGTTCTATAGTCTTAAGTATTTGGCTGTTGAGCCACTCGGTTATGAGGTCATGTGGTAAGAGGCCTCGACCATCGGAGAGGTAAACCAGATCGTGGAGAACGTCCGCATAGGGGCCAAAACCGTACACCCTGAAGGGAATCACAATCAGACGTTTTCCCTCAGCCTGCTCCTGCTCAGCAAAACTGCGAATTCTCTCCTCTGCCGGTCTCCTCTTTTCTGGCCAGTCCTCTCTCAACGTTTCGACCCGCACCCGGTGAAAGGAGCCAAGATTCCGTGCCTCCGCCGCGAATCGATCCATTCTTTCCAGCCACAGATCATTATCCTCATCATCTCCAGGACCGTGGGCCAAAATGAGCACGGATTCTTCTTCCGGTACCCTGCTCAGGGCGCTCAGACGTTCTGCAAGAATAGTGCCGCATACGGGAGAATCCAGAAGTCCTTCTTGAATAAGCTCTATCTGGGCACGGCTTTGAATGGGAGATGGTGGAGGATGATGCCCGTTCAGGGAATAGACGTTCGACGACATATTCTCCATCGCCGTGCCGTGCCGGGTAAATGTCTCGGGGGGATCAGGACGAAATCCCAGCAGGTATTCCGTCTGATGGAGGAACGATTTCCCGGACAGAAACATCCTCACCACGACAATCCTGTCCACTTGCTGCTCCTCAAGCTCGTCAACTGCAGTCTGAAGGGAACTGGGGTCAGCCATTCCAAACGCAATTGCCACCGGCCAGACGGTCCTGAGAGGCAGAACTGCCTCACGAACGGCTGCATTCCACTCCTCGCTTCCCCCATGGGCCATTACCATGACTCCCACATTTCCAGTACCCGAATCCTTCGTTGAACCGATGCTCCGCGTCATCACTGCCTGATGACTGCAGGACACCACCATCACTGCGACCATCAGAACCAGTGCCGGCTTCGTCCTCTGACAAATCTGTGTCATAGCGGTCACCACCTCAAAATTTTCGAACCAGTAATGTAATTGAGACCAAATCTCAATGCGAATATACCGTCGCTCCGAGAGTCAAACAAAGGTCTTCTCGTTTTCCTCTTGATAGAGACAGCTGTCCGGAGTAAACTTACGATAGACTGACCGGTCGGTTTAGTGACTGCGAAAAAGAATAACAAGGAATACCTGCGGAAAAAGCAGATACTTGATGCCGCCTTGAATGTGGTGGTTCAAAAGGGCTATTCCAACTCCCGTATGGACGATATCGTTGAGGAATCCAAACTGAGTAAAGGAGCCATCTACTGGTATTACAAATCCAAAAAGGAAGTTTTCCTCTCCCTGGTGAACCACTGGGTGAACAATTTTGGGGTAACCCTGAATCACATTGTTAGGGAGGACCTGTCCGCCACAGCACAGCTGAAGGAGCTTTTCAATTTCTTCCTCCATGTCTATACAAAAAACCAGAAGGTGTTTAAGGCGGAATTGGAATTCTGGTCACTCGCGAGCCGTGACAAGGATTTTCATGATAAGACGCAAAAAGTCTATCATGAGTTTCTCGCTCTCCTTGAAGGGATCGTCGGTCGCGGAGTTGAGTCGGGGGAATTCAAGAAGATAGATACGAAGGTGGCCGCCCTTTCAATCATGGTTAATATTGAAGGAATTATCTGGTTCACGCTCTTTGACGTGGAAGAACTCAGCGCCAAACATTACTTTGAGACGATTACCGAATTCATTCTGGCGGGACTCACCAAGAGATCTGGAGAGAAGAAATGAATGCGAATTCGACGGTGAAAAAAGAGGGAGGGGTTTTCCTCCTGGAACAGGTTGGTCACACGCCCATTTTTACGCGGGAGCAATTCTCCGAGGAACAGCGCGAGATTGCACTGATGGTCCGCAACTTCTGCACGGAAACCGTTCTTCCAGCATGCGATCAGATTGAAAAGAGAGACAAAGAGCTCTCCCTGCAGCTGTTGAGACAGATGGGAGAACTGGGACTCCTGTCCATTGATGTTCCCGAGCAGTACGGTGGATTGGATCTGGACAAAACCACGTCCATCATCGTGGCTGAAACCATGGGGTACGGTCGATCCAGTTCCTTTACCACTACCTACTCAGTACACTCAGGCATCGGGATGCTGCCCATCGTCTGGTTCGGCAACGAGAAACAGAAAGAAAAATATCTTCCCAGGCTGGCAAGTGGGGAGTGGGTTGGGGCATATGCCCTCACGGAACCTTCTTCCGGCTCCGATGCCACAGCAGCCAAAACGTCGGCGATCCTCGCGGATGATGGGAAACACTATGTCCTGAACGGTGAAAAGCAGTTCATCACCAACGGAGGCTGGGCGAACGTTCATACCCTTTTTGCCCAGGTGGATGGTGAAAAGTTTACCGCCTTCCTTGTTGATATGGATACGCCGGGGCTTGAAGTGGGTCCTGAAGAACATAAGCTCGGGGTCCAGGGTTCATCAACCGTTCCATTGAAACTTACCAACGCAGAAGTTCCCGTAGAAAATGTGCTGGGCGAAATCGGCGGCGGCGCGACGATTGCTTTCAACGTTCTCAATATCGGTCGTCTCAAACTCGGTGCTTCCGTTCTCGGAGGATGCAAGCAGATCATAGGACTGTCTGCCAAGTATGCTCTGGAACGCCGACAGTTCGGTCAACCCATCGCCCATTTCGATGCCATTAAGGGTAAGATCGCCGATATGACCATCCTTGCCTATGCACTGGATAGCATCATCTACAGAACGGTGGGAATGATTGACGACGCCATTGGTGAACTGGATCGTGGAGCGGACGATTTCTATCTCAAAATGGGAGAAGCGATGGAGCGATTTGCCATCGAATCATCTATGGTCAAGATTCTGGGCAGCGAATCACTGGGACGGTGCGCAGATACGGGAATTCAGATTTATGGCGGTTACGGCTTCATCGAGGAGTATTCCATGGCACGCATCTACCGGGACACGAGAATCGACCGAATCTGGGAAGGGACGAATGAAATCAATCGCCAGATTATTACCGGATATTTCATGAGAAAAGGACTTCTGAATGAGATTCCCCTGAGAGAAAGAATCAGGGAAATTGAACCTTTTCTCACATCTTTCGAATCACCCTCATCCGATTCTCCTCTCGCTCGGCAGATGGAGATTATTGAGGCTGGAAAAGTTATGGCCCTCTACGTCTTTAACGAAGCACTGAATGAATTTGGTCAGGATTTGCGCCACGAACAGCAGCTGGGCGAGTCGATAGCCGACTGCTTCATGGACCTCTATATGGCAGACAGTACTCTCAGTCGAGTGAATCAGACGATAGAAAGCGAGGAGCAGACAGGAGTTCTTGTTCCTATCGCCCAATGTCTCACGGCAGAGGTGGCCCTGAGGTTGTTGAACCGGGCTCTCACAGGATTGAACGACATCTATCATGGTAGGCTGCCGGAAATCGTCATTGGCAGGCTACGTCAATTCCAGGTACGAATGCTTCCAACGGCAGATGTGGCAGACCTCAAACGCCGAATCGCAGAATACGTCTATTCGCAGAAAGAATATCCCTTCCAGTGAGAGCACAAAGCCGCGAAGAACATTCACCCCGTGAATTATCACTTCGTATTTCATGGGGCAGGGGCGCTAACAAATTTGTCCAAAGGATCCTTGCCTGCCCTCCCTTGCGTCGGGACGCGGGCAGGGTGCCCTGGTGACAGATAGCTGAATTAGGAGGATTGGACAATGGGGAAGGAAACATCTGTTATTGTAGACGCCGTTCGCTCACCCGTCGGAGTGAAAAGGGGCCGGATGGCGGGTCTTATTCGCCCAGATGATCTGACAGCTCAGGTCATAAGAAACCTGCTTGAGCGGAATCCAAATCTTCCATTGGACAGAATTGAGGATGTGGTTCTCGGCTGCGCCTTCCCTGAAGGTCCCCAGGGGATGATCATGGCCCGGACGGTATCGGTGCTCGCAGGCATTCCTATAGAGGCCGGGGCGAAAGTGGTGAATCGGTTTTGTGGGTCATCCATGGACGCTGTTCACCAACTTAGCCAGGCAATTGAAGTGGGTGACATAGACGCGGGCATCGCTGCGGGAGTGGAGGATATGTTCAGCGTTCCCATGGGTGGTTTTAATCCCGATTTTCATCCCGAACTGGCAGAGAAGGACTTCTACATTGGCATGGGAGAAACGGCGGAAAATCTCGCCAAAGACGGAGGAATTTCTCGGGAGGATCAGGAGGAATTTGCCGTCGCTTCCCACAAGAAAGCTCTTTCAGCGTGGCTCGATGGGAAGTATGACAATGAGGTTGTAGCCATTGAACTTGAAGACGGCAGTCTTGTGGAAAAAGATGAGGGCCCCCGGGAGCCGGATCTGGAAAAAATCCGGTCTCTGGATCCCGCTTTCCTGGAAGAGGGGACAGTGACAGCCGCCACCAGCTCTCCCATCTCAGTGGGAGCGGCAGCTGCGATCGTAACGAGCAAATCGTTCGCTGAGGAGCATGACCTTCCGGTCAGGGCCGAGATTATCGCCAGAGCCGTCGCCGGTGTGGAGTGGGAACGGATGGGCAAAGGACCGCTTCCAGCCACCCGAAAGGCGCTGGCCAAGGCTGACATGACAATGGATGATCTTGACGCAATCGAACTGAATGAAGCCTTCGCCGCCCAAACCCTCTACGTCATCCAAGAAGGCGGATGGCCTTTAGAAAAAATCAACTTGAACGGGGGCGCCATCGCCATTGGACATCCTCTCGGATGCTCGGGACTTCGCGTCCTGACCACGCTCATGAACGTCCTGGACCAGAACGATGGGACTTACGGTCTTGCAACCATGTGCATTGGATCAGGACAAGGGATCGCAACCATTATTAAACGACAGTGAAAATCATCAAGTGAGAAGTATCAAGTGACAAGTAACAAGTGAGAAGTGGCAAGTGAGAAGTAACAAGTAAGAGGTGAGGAGTATTGGGTGGGAAGTAGAAGTATTTCGAAGGACTCTGTGGACAAATAATAATTTACAGATAACCAAGCATCCCGTGAATTGTATACCTAAACCTTCTGACTTAAACCTTGAACCTTGAAACTTGATCCTTGACACTTGACCCTTGATCCTTGATACTTGACCCTCGACACTTGAAACTTGAACCTTGAATTTTGGGAGAGAAAATGTCCCACAAAATCGAAAAAACAGCTGTCCTTGGAGCCGGTGTTATGGGAGCCCAACTCGCCGGACACCTTGCTAATGCGGGAATACCTTCCCTCCTGTTCGACCTCACGAAGGATCTGTTGGAACAGGGAATCCAGTCCCTTTCCTCCCTAAAGCCTGCCCCCATCTTTCACAAGAATACCGCAAGACTCGTAGAGCCCGTTACCTACGAAGACAACCTGGATCGTCTTCAGGAAGCCGATTGGGTCATCGAAGCGGTAGCGGAAAATCTGGAAGTCAAAAGAGAGGTCCTCAAGAACATTACGCCATACTTGAAAAATGATGTTGTGATTTCCACCAACACATCAGGACTCTCAGTCGCCGAAATTGGAAGCTCACTCCCGGAACAGTTTGAGAAACGATTCATCCTCACCCACTTCTTCAATCCACCAAGGTATCTTCGTCTGGTGGAAGTGGTGCAGGCAAAAGCATCCGAGGAGGTAGTGCGGGATATGGTAGGATTCCTGGAAGAGGAGCTGGGAAAGGGAATTGTTTTCGCCAAGGATACTCCAAACTTCATCGGAAACAGAATCGGCATCTACGGACTTCTGCTAACCCTGAACATGGCAAAAGAGATGAACATGACGGTTGAAGAAGTGGACAGGCTGACAGGGACCATCGTGGGCCGCCCCAAAAGTGCCACGTTCCGGACAGCCGATCTGGTTGGGCTGGACACCTTGTCCCATGTTGCCAGAACGTCCCTCGAAAGATGTGAAAAGGATGAACAACGGGATGTTTTTCGCCTTCCGGATTTCCTGAAAAGACTCATCGAAGAGGGACGTCTGGGACAGAAAACGAAGGCGGGTTTCTACAAGAAAACAGAGGACGGTATCTTCTCGGTGGACCTCAAAACGCTTGAATACAAGGCTCAAAAGCGGGTTCGGTTTGATGGATATCGGCTGGCAAAGCAGCGCACCTCCACGAAAGAAAAGATCAAGGCCATGGCCTACAGCGATGACCGTGCGGGAACCTTTTTCTGGGAAATACTCTCCGGAACGTTGATTTACAGCGCCAACCGCATCCCTGAGATATCGGACGACATTGTCAATATCGACAATGCCATGAGATGGGGCTTCGGCTGGGAGCTGGGTCCCTTCGAAACCTGGGATGCCATCGGCGTCCAATCATCACTGTCGCGCATGAAAGATGAAGGGAAGAAAGTCCCGGTCTGGGTGGAAGACATGCTGAATTCGGGCCAGTCCAGGTTTTACGAAATAGAGAGCGGAAAGCGGACATTCTATCACTTCCCGGAGCGAACCCGGAGAGAGATTCCTTCCCGCACACGATCCATTCAGCTTGCCCTCAGGAAATCGGGTGGACATCTGGTAAAGCAGGATTGGAGCGCAAGCCTTGTCGATCTCGGTGACGGTATTCTCGATGTGGAATTCCACAGCATCCTCCAGCCGGGACTCAACCCCATCGACCTGTCCGTGGTCGAAACAATTAACGATGCCCTCGATCTCCTTGAATCCAAAGAATATCGCGGTCTGGTCATGGGGCATCACGGGCAGAATTTCTGTGTGGGCGCGAATCTGGCCCTCATCCTGCAGTTCTGCGAGAACGGGGATTGGGAAGGGCTGGAAAGGACCGTGACGGCTCTTCAGAAGTTAACCCAGAGGATTAGATTCTCGAGAGCACCCGTGGTGGCGGCTCCGTTCAACCTTTGCCTTGGAGGTGGTTTTGAATTGATTGCACCGGCCGCCAGGCGAGTCGTTTCGGCCGAACTTTATGTAGGGGCAGTGGAAGTAGGTGTGGGACTAATCCCGGGTGCCGGTGGTAACCTGAGACTTCTTCTCAACCTCATTGAAAGAACAAAAAGAAAAAGAATGGCTCCGTTTCAAGTCGCCCAAAAAGCTCTTGAACTCATTGGATTTGCCAAAGTCTCCACGTCGGCTGCCGAAGCGAAGGAACTGGGCTACCTTAAGCTGGACGACGAGATTGTTATGAACCTGGACCATCTGATCAAGAGAGCAAAGGAGGCAGCAACGGAGCTAGCCCGCGATTACACGCCTCCCGTTTACCGCGACGACATCATTCTTCCTGGCAGAGGAGGACGCACCGCAATGAACGTGACGTTGAAAGGGTTCCGAGTGCAAGGGAAGATCTCTGCTCACGATGAACTTGTAGCCAGGAAACTGGCCTACGTTCTTACGGGGGGAGACAGGGCAAAAGCGAGTATGCCCGTGGACGAACAGTATCTCCTCGACATCGAACGTGATGCCTTTGTCAGCCTGGCCGGAGAACCAAAGACTCAGGAACGCATCCGGCACATGCTAAAGCAGGGCAAGCCCCTCCGTAACTGAATTCAAGAAAAGAAATGGTCAGGTATGGGCAGGTACCGATTACCGGATCCGACTAGTCTTCTTTATCCAGTATCTGAATTCCAAGTTCACCCAACTGTTCTTCGCGGATTTCGCTGGGAGATCCATCCATGAGTGACAGGGCGCTTGTTGTTTTGGGGAATGCAATAACATCCCTTATCTGGCCAGCGCCAGCCAGAAGCATAACGAACCGGTCAAACCCAAAGGCGATGCCTCCATGGGGAGGTGCTCCGTAACTCAGAGCTTCCAGGAGAAAACCGAATCTTCTCCTGGCTTCCGTTTCGGGCATCCCAAGTAGCTTGAAGATCCTCAACTGGATGTCAGGATCATGATTACGGATTGACCCACCCGCTACCTCAAGTCCATTGATGACCAAATCGTAGCCTCTCGATCTCACGGCGGCGGGATCCGCTTCAAGCATAGCAACGTGTTCCAGTTTCGGTGCCGTGAACGGGTGATGAAGGAACGTCCAGTCGCCTCCTTTTTCGTCCCGTTCAAGAAGCGGAAATTCAACAACCCATGACGGTTTGAAAACGGAATCGTCAATCATGTTTCCACGTTTGGCAATTTGGAGTCTTAAAGCACCCATCGTGGCGAGAACGGTTTCTCTTTCTCCCCCGGTCACCAGAAGGAGACTCCCCTCATTGAGTTTCAGTTCAGATGCGAGCTCCCGCCGAAGCTTTCCTGGAAAAGATTTTGACAATCCACCAGCCAAATCCCCATCCCGGTATCTCATCCACCCCAACCCCCAAACTGTCTTCTTCCCTTCTTGAGCGGAATACTCCATGGCGAAGTCCGTGAATTGATCAACCGCTTTTCTGGAGTATGCCTCTCCCTCATCGATGACGATACAAGTTGAGTGTTCCGGCGCACTCAGTGTGTCAAATGTCGATTTCGCTGCCCACTTCGAGAAATCTAAGAGATGAAGGTCAAACCTCAAGTCCGGGCTGTCGGTCCCGTAGGTCTCTATCGCATCACCATGAGAAATCTTTGGAAAGGGCGTCTCGATTTCGATTTGACGGATTTCCTTGAAAACGTGCTTCACCAGTTTTTCCACAACTTCTCTTACATCTTTCTCATCCACGAACGACATTTCCAAGTCAATCTGGGTGAATTCGGGCTGTCGGTCCGCCCGGAGATCTTCATCCCGAAAACACTTCACAATTTGAAAGTAACGATCAAAGCCGGCGATCATGAGAAGCTGTTTGTAGGTCTGGGGAGATTGAGGAAGCGCATAGAATTTCCCCCGGTGAATCCGGCTGGGAACCACGTAGTCCCTGGCTCCTTCAGGGGAGGACTTCATGAGAAACGGAGTCTCGACTTCCATAAAGTTCTCACTGGAAAGGTGGTTCCGAACGGCTTGATAGGTTTTGTGGCGAATAGCCATGAATTTCTGGAGTTCCTCTGTTCGAAGATCCAGATAGCGGTATATTAGTCTGAGTTCTTCCGACGCACTGTCCCGGTCGGACACAAGGAATGGAAGGGGCGCAGCCTCGCTCAGTACCTCAACCACATTAATCCCCAGCTCGATTTCACCCGTGGCAATGTCCCGATTTATGGCGCCTTCTTTCCGCATGCTCACCTTCCCCCGAACGGAGAGCACGTCTTCCATGGAAAGTTTCCTCGCCACTTTGAACGCATCGGGGAACGTCTCTTCATTGAACGTCAATTGTGTGAGGCCATAACGATCCCGAAGATCGATGAAGATCACTCCCCCGTGATCCCGTTTGGAAGCCACCCATCCGTTCAGAGCAACCTCTTCCCCGTTGTGAGAAGCTCGAAGTTCACCGCACGTGTGCGTTCTTCTGAACATGTCTATATCTAACTCAACAAAAAAACCGCTCAAATATTACGAGCGGTTCCCGTTATATGTAACCACGTTTTATCCCGGGACTCTTTTTCCCATTTCCAGTCGGTTGATGGCTCTGGCGAGTGCCGTCTCTGCCCGCTGCCTGTCGATGCCTACCTCGTCACTTGCGAGGCGCTCTTTTGCACGTTTCAAGGCAGATTCAGCTCTGGAGACGTCGATTTTGTCAGCCGGTTCTATTGATTCTACCAGAAGTTGTGCTTTCTGGCCGGTCACCTCGGCATAGCCTCGGCCGGTGGCAAAGAAGAGCTCTTTTCCGTCTCTAACCACTTTCACTCCACCAATATCAATGGCAAACACTGAGTCCCGGTGCCCCGACATGACGCCGAAGAGTCCATCGACTCCCGGTGCTCGAAGGTAATTCACATCACCTAAGTCCAAGGCCTTCGTGGGAGTAACGATATCAAGATGAAAAGTGTTCATATCTTAACGACAGATCTTTACAGGGTCAAGTTTCAAGGATCAAGTGTCAAGTTTCAAGGATTCCCGTACGCTGACGCTACGGGACAGGCAAGTATCAAGGTTCAAGGGTCAAGGATCAAGGGTCAAGTTTCAAGGAATTCACCATCCCCCGCTTTTCGGGCATCATTGATCTGCCACAATGAATCCTAGTTCGCTTTTCCCAGAGTCTGCAACATTCGCCCAAAGATCTTTCTTAACTCTTCCAATTCTCCCGACAACTGTCCAACTTTTTTTGTATCACCCCATTTCATTCTTTTGAGTATGCGACACCAATAGTGTGACTCCCTAACCTCCCGATAGACAATCTTGATTTTGTTAGAAAAGTCCCTTCTCGAACTTGCTCCTTGAGCTTCCTCATAATTTGCACCTATCGAAGTTCCACTTTTCGCCAACTGATAACGAACAGCATCCTTTTCTTTTTCGTGACCCACAGTTTGTAAGGTTTCTAATACCATGATTGCGCACTCAAAAGTCCTGTCCAGTAAGTCTATTTCATACTTTGTCTCC
This sequence comes from Candidatus Neomarinimicrobiota bacterium, assembly GCA_036476315.1. NCBI lineage: Bacteria > Pseudomonadati > Fidelibacterota > Fidelibacterota bacterium. Next base: position 16,609 of record JAZGBI010000077.1, read on the forward strand.
GGCTCCCTGATTACCCACCCACTATCATTTCTTCCGACAATATCTATGTAGTCCAAATCTTGATTCTCCAAAATCGTGTTGTTAGGCGAAACTGTTTTCTCTGACCGTTTCGGAGAGTAATCTCTTCTTCACAAAAACCTCACCTGTCGTCACTTCTCACTTGTCACTTCTCACTTGATACTTGCCACTTGTTACTTCTCACTTGTTACTTCTCACTCTTTTATCCTTTCTCAATCTTCTTCGCGTTCTCCACCGCTTCATCTATTGTGCCCATATATAGAAAAGCACTCTCAGGAAGATCATCAAACTCGCCGTTAACGAGTAGATCGAACCCTTCAACAGTGTCTTCCAGCTTCACGTACCTGCCGGCCTTTCCAGTAAACTCCTCAGCCACCGAGAAGGGTTGAGAGAAAAATCGCTGGATTCTTCGAGCTCTTATCACTGTCGTCTTGTCTTCGTCAGACAATTCTTCCATGCCGAGAATGGCTATGATATCCTGAAGATCCTTGTACTTCTGAAGGGTTTCCTGGACCTGTTTCGCTACCCTGTAGTGCCTGTCGCCCAGGACTCGAGGGTCCAGAACCCTCGATGTGGAATCAAGAGGATCAACCGCAGGATAGATCCCCAGTTCCGAAATCTGTCTGGACAGGACAGTGGTAGCATCAAGGTGGGCAAAAGTTGTTGCCGGCGCTGGATCCGTGAGATCATCGGCGGGCACGTAGATAGCCTGCACGGATGTAATGGATCCCTTGGTAGTAGACGTAATCCGTTCCTGAAGCTCCCCCATTTCCGTTGAAAGTGTCGGTTGATAACCCACTGCCGATGGCATGCGACCAAGAAGAGCAGACACTTCCGACCCGCTCATGACGAAACGAAATATATTGTCGATGAACAGCAGGACGTCGCGTCCCTCGTCTCGAAAGTATTCTGCCATGGTGAGGCCTGACAGACCCACACGTAAGCGAACACCGGGAGGTTCATTCATCTGACCGAAAACGAGTGCCGTTTTGTCGATGACACCAGATTCGTTTATTTCCAACCACAGGTCGTTACCCTCTCGCGTGCGTTCCCCTACTCCGCAGAAAACGGAAACGCCACCATGTTCTGTGGCTATGTTGTGAATCAGTTCCATTACAATGACTGTCTTGCCCACACCCGCACCGCCGAACAGACCCGTCTTGCCACCCCTTGAATATGGTTCCAGAAGATCAATAACTTTAATGCCTGTTTCAAGAATCTCGGTATCCGTGGTTAAGTCAACATGCCGGGGCGAAGGCCGGTGGATAGGCCATCGCTCATCTGCTACAACCTCACCTTTCCCATCAATGGGATGTCCCGTCACGTCAAACATTCTCCCCAGTGTCCCGGGTCCAACAGGCACGGCAATGGGAGCGCCAGTGTCTGTGACTTCCGTGCCTCGAGATAAACCATCTGTGGAATCCATGGCAACTGTCCGTACCCTTGAATCTCCCAAATGCTGAGCTACCTCGAGAACAAGTTTCGACTCCCCCGAACGTTCCACCTCAAGAGCATTATAAATCTCAGGAAGAGGGCTATCTTCAAAGACGACATCCACGACCGCACTCATGATCTGGCTGATTTTCCCTTTTTTCTCCATCTGGCTTCCCCTCAGTTCCGAATCATTTCAACGTTCTCAGTCCAAAAAACTCAGTATTTCAGGGCGTTTGCCCCTCCGACTACTTCCAGAATCTCCGTGGTAATAGCAGCCTGACGCGCTTTGTTAAGCTCGAGAGTAAGGTCAGTAATCATCTCCAAGGCATTCTCAGTGGCATTGTCCATGGCGGTCATACGAGCCGCTTGTTCTGCAGCGTCGGACTCCAGCAGATATCGCCACATCTGGACATTTAAGTGCCTGGGCACCAGCGAGTTGACGACAACCTCGATGGATGGCTCGAAGAGGTATTCCTTACCTGAAGGTGGCGTCTCTCCCAAATACTCTCCCGGGATCTCACCCACCTCCCATTCCTCCAACTCAAGAGGAAGGAATTCCAGAGGGACCACCCTTTGCTCCAGCACATTCTTGAATTCATTGAAAATGACCAGAACCTGATCGAGATCATGACGCATATACAAGGCTGTGATGCTTTCGACTATGTCCACAGCGTCGCTGAAACTGAGTTCCCGCCAGAATCCCACATAGTCACCAATCACATTCCAACCCCGTTTACGGAAATATTCGCTCCCCTTCTTTCCGACGCATATGAGTTTGATCCTATTCCGGTCGTAATGCCCCATTATTTCAGTAGCTCGATTGATGATATTGGCATTGAAGCCTGCGCATAATCCCCTATCTGCAGTAATTGTCACAAAACCCAGATTCTCAACGGGTCTCACTTCCAAAAGGCGGTTGAGCCCCCGTTCAATGTTTGGCAGCAAGCTTTCAAGAACACTGTTGATGCGGAAAGCGTAGGGACGGGCCTGCTCAATCCTGTTCTGTGACTTTCTCAGCCTGGCGGCAGCAACCATTTTCACGGCTTTCGTCACTTGGCTGACGCCCCTTACGCCATTTATGCGCTGGCGGATGGTTTTCAGATTGGCCAAGAGTTCACCCTAAACAGTCGTATCCGCTTTCTGGTTAGGAGAAAGATCCTCCGGAGAACCGAAGCCTTTCAGAAAATCCTCTATGGCCTTTTTCAGGCCACCCTTTGTCTCATCACTGATCTCTTTTTCTTCCGTTATTGCATTGAGTAAATCTTGGTGAATTGCCTCCAGGTAGGTCAGGAATTCACCCTCAAACTCCCTTGTCTGGTCAATGGTCAAGTCGTCCAAGTACCCCTCCGTCCCGGCGAAGATCACCACCACCTGTTTTTCCACAGGCATGGGAACATACTGGTCCTGTTTCAAGATTTCCACCAGGCGCTCTCCCCGCGTCAGCCGTTTCTGAGTCACCGGATCCAGATCAGAGCCAAACTTTGCAAATGCTTCCAATTCACGATATTGAGCCAGATCGAGCCTCAAGAATCCCGCCACCTGCTTCATGGCAGCGATCTGGGCATTGCCGCCCACCCGCGAAACGGAAATGCCAACGTTGATGGCCGGACGAACGCCGGAGTAAAACAAGCTGGGTTCCAGATAGATCTGGCCATCAGTTATCGAAATAACATTTGTGGGTATGTAGGATGACACATCACCCTCTTTTGTCTCTATGATGGGCAGGGCCGTTAATGATCCACCCCCCAGTTCATCGTTCAGCATGGAAGCCCGCTCCAGGAGGCGACTGTGAAGATAAAAAATGTCGCCAGGATACGCCTCCCGCCCAGGGGGTCGGCGCAACAGAAGGGAGACTTGCCGATAGGCCACCGCATGCTTTGACAAATCATCATATATGACAAGCGCGTGCATGCCATTGTCCCGGAAATATTCCCCTAGAGTACAACCGGCGTAAGGCGCAATAAACTGAATTGGTGACGGATCGGATGCACTGGCCGAAATCACCGTTGTGTAGCTCAGAGCACCGTTAGCTTCAAGGGCAGCAACAACCCGAGCAACAGTGGATGCCTTCTGCCCGATGGCCACGTAGATGCAGTAAACCGGTGACTCCGTCTCATGGGTGTACTTCTGATTAATGATTGTATCAACTGCCAGTGCAGTTTTCCCTGTTTGACGGTCTCCGATGATTAACTCCCTCTGCCCTCGGCCGATGGGAATCATGGAGTCTATCGCTTTGAGACCCGTTTGAAGGGGCCGTTTCACGGGTTGCCGTGAGAGTACCCCCAAAGCCTTCCGTTCCACGGGACGACGCTCCTTGGGCTCAATAGATCCCTTCCCGTCAAGGGGCTGACCCAGGGGATTGATGACGCGGCCTACGATCTCCTCTCCCACACCGATCTCCACCACTCGACCTGTCCTCTTTGCAAGATCCCCTTCTTTCACCTTGCGACTTTCCCCAAAAAGGACCAGACCAACCGTATCCTCTTCGAGATTGAGGGCCATCCCGTAGACGTCGTTGGGAAGCTCCACCAGTTCACCGGACATCACATTTTCAAGACCGCGGACGCGGGCGATTCCGTCCCCCACATCCAGAACCTCTCCCACCTCCGAGACATCAACAGTGATATCAAACTGCTCTATGAGTTCCCTCAACTGGGCCGCAATCTCACCCGTCTTAATTGCCATGCCTTTCAACCTCAACTATTTGGGGGAGGTGACCCCCCGGAGAAGTGATTTCCCCATTTTTTCCAGGCTCTTGGCTACCGAGCCGTCCAGGAATGTATTACCGATTCTCAGCTTCAGTCCTCCCAACAACTGTGGATCAACCTTGGCCTTCATCCTTATCTCCTTTTCCATGGATTTCTCGAGTCTATCGTATATCTGTTTGTACTCGTCTTCGTCAAGTGGTATTGCCGTGAAGGCTGTAACAAAGACCACATTCATGCGGTCCATGTACAGGGTGTTGAAAGATGAAGCTGTGGATGTCAAGTATTCCTGTTCCTTCCTTTCCGCCAGCAAGCCGAGAAACTCCAAAACTATTCCGTGGACCTGAATTCCGAGGATCGATGAAAGGATTCTCACCTTTTCTGCAGGTGGCACTTTCGTCGTGAAGAAAAAGAGTCGAAAGAACGATTCACCCTCATAAACTGACGAAACGAATTTCAGCGAAACTCGGACTTCTTCTTCAACCCCGTGCTTGCTCGCCAGCGTGTAAAGCGCAGCGGCAAATTGTCGAGGTTTTTTACTTGGCATCAGACCTGTCTACCTTGTCCAAAGAGTCATTGATCAAGGAGAGATTATCTTCTTTCGTGAGGTTCTTGCCGATGATTTTGGAAGCAGCGTGCAGGGAAAGATTCACGACTTCTTGCCTGATCTCGGAAAGGGCATTTTCTTTCTCCGCCTGAATTCTTTTCTCTGCCTCCTTTCGAAGATGTTCGGACTCCTCCTTGGCTTTTTCAAGCATCCGTTCCTTGATCTTTTCGGTTCTGGCCTTCCCCTCAGCTACGATAACCTGAGCTTCCCCTCTCGCCTTCCTCAGCATTTCTTCATACTCTTTTGATATTCTCTCCACTGCCTGCTGGACTTCGTCTGCCTCCTTTAGAGACTGGCGAATCCGCTTTTCACGCCGATCGAGCGCATCCGTTAGCGGCTTCCAAACAAACTTCGCCATAACGCCCAGGAGCACGAGAAAAGTGACAACGGTCCAGATGAATAGACCGGGCTCTATTCGGATGAGGGGATTATCCATACTGTCACCTAATCTTGTTGGCTCATTTCAATTAACCACTCCGAAGGGACACACTTCTCCTTCAAATTATTATGGACACGGCTCGCTGAAAGAAATGAACGGTCGATCAGAATAGAAGCAGATTCCCGACTATTTCATCAATGCGATAATCAGGCAGAATACCTCGCCAAGTATCGCCACTCCTTCGAGGAGGAACAGAGGAAGGTTTACGGCAGCGGTTATTTGTGCTGCCGCTTCAGGCTGCCGTGCAATTGACTCCGCTGCCGCCTGAGTAAATCGACTGATTCCGTAACCGGTGCCCACAACGATTAGACCGAGTCCGATTGCCGCACCGAAATAGTGAAGCGTGGATCCCCCTTCCTGAGCGAGAGCAGGTGTCGTCGAACCAAGCAATAGAATCAAGACAATCATAACAACAGGTGACCGTCTCATGGACATATCCTCCTTATCGTTGAATTCCTTCTGCAACGTAACCAAATTCCCGCATCTCAATGATGTGGGTGAATGGCCATACCGATAAAAATTGCAGACAGAAGCGTGAATACATATGCCTGTATCAAAATGATGATGATCTCCAAACCTGAAATTGCAGCACCTAAAGGTACAGAGACAAAGGCTCCCACGGCAATTCCGGCCAGGGGGTTGAATAAGTCAGCGAAAATAAAAATAAATGACATAATTGCCAGAATGGCAATGTGTCCACCTGTCATATTCGCTGCCAGCCGCATGGTCAGGGCAAACGGTTTTACTAGCATGGCCATAATCTCGACTGGGACCAGAATAAAATAGACGAGAAACGGATATCCCCCTGGAGCCAGGTTTTTCCAGTAGCCTCTAAATCCATGGGCAAAGGTTCCGGCGGCAATAATTCCAAAAAAAGTAACAGTGGCCAAACCGGCCGTGACGTTGAAGTTACCCGTTGCGGTGGACCCCCCCGGAATGAGATCAAAGATCGGTACGAGTCCCAATGCGTTGGACGTGAGAATGAAGAAGAAAAACGTCAGAATAAGTGGCGACCAAACGGCCGCATGATCCCTCCCCACGTTGGGAACGATCACCTGATTCCTTATGTATTCTACCATGGTCTCGAGCCCGTTCATGAAACCCGTGGGAACCGGCAACTTTTCCTTTCGGTAACGCCTGCTGGCAAGATAGAAAACGGTAAACACGGTGACCGCTGCCACCCATAACATGATCACATGCTTTGTAATGGACAGGTTGATCCCGAAGACGGTTGGCAGCTTCAGGATGGGATCACTGTTGGACACATGATCAAGTATCATTTGTCCAATCCTATCAGCAAAATCTCCGTTAGCTTCGGTCTGAGTTGCCGCCTCTATCACTGGGTTTTTCTACTTGGAATTCCAGGTCAGAAATAATCGCCTAAAATACAAAGCCTCTGCCAGATGAAGAAGAACAAAAACGCCGAAAAAGGTGGCGATAAATGTAACGACGTGCAGCTCCACAACAGTTACCACAATGACCGTGATAATTCCGTACAAAGTCATCTTCACAAGAAAACTCGTAACGTTCGCCTTCATCAACTTCGAGGGATCCTCTGTCACCATTCTCCTCATTACGAAAAAGGTGGGGATGTTAATGCCCAGGGGAATTCCCGACCCTACCAATGCTGAAACCAGAAGACTACTCACAGGCAGTGATTCACTGCTTGAAAACCACCTTTGCTATCTCATAAAAACCCACCGCAAGGCCCAGGAGAATACCTCCCAGGAAGAGCCAGGGAGAGGTGTCCAACCAGTTGTCAAGGATCCAACCCAGCGCACCCATGAGCAGAATGGATCCCACCAACGTGTAAGAGGCGGTGATGTGAGGACCCGATTGGCGAAGAGTCTTCGAAAATATTTCGAGAACTTTACTCAGAAAAGCTTCATTGTCCCTGTCGGGGGTCACTTCCATTCCGTGGGAAAATTTCCTGCGACTTCAGAACCCTCATGTTGGGACGCGATGTCGCATCTCCCCTCAAAATGGGCTCCTTCCTCGATCACCAACTCGCGGTAAACAATGTCTCCCCTGACGGACGATTGACTTCGGAGAATCACTTTTCCGGAAGTGTTGAGATTCCCCTCAACCACTCCTCCAATGTATGCGTCTTGGGCCGTAATGTCACCCTTGATGTATGCGGTTTTCGTAGCTCGCACGGGACCGGTTGCCGTTACGTTCCCATAAACCTTCCCAGAAATGATGGCGCCTCCATTCAGAACCACGTCGCCTCGGATCACGGCATCCTCACCGATCATTGTTTCCACATGTTTCAAGCTGTCCTGCGCCACAATGCCTTAGGAACTGCCGGGTGATTCACCCATTAACGACTGAGTCCGATACTCAGCAATGATCTCTTTCGGATCAACCGGTTCGCCGTTTTTCCAAATCTCAAAATGAAGGTGGGGACCAGTGGCAATGCCGGAATCACCCACCAGGGCTATCAGCTCTCCCCGTTCCGCCGACTGCCGTTCACGCACAAGATTTATCTGGTTATGGCCGTAGAAAGTGAAGTACCCGTCCCCGTGAGACATGATTACAAGATTCCCGCTTTGATAGGTCCAACCGGAGAATACCACCAGACCCGATGCCGCGGCGTGAATCGCCGTTCCGGATCTGGCCGCAACGTCCAGGGCAAGATGATCATCCAACTGGCTCAAAGGGTCACGGTAGAATTCCTGAGTTACGAAGCCCTCTACTGGTGTGTAGGAAGGTATGTTATCCAGATAAGATACTAAGGCATCTATGTTGTCCCGAGGGGAAAGGTTCGGGATAAGTGATTCACCCGATACCTGCTCGTAGGAGAGTTCCAGGTTCATCCCCAGGACCTTCTCAATACGGCTATTCATCTCTTTGATGCGATTCAGGTCCCGGATCAACGTAGTGACTTTCATTCTCTCTGCCATGAGCGTTTGGTGACGTTTTTTCATACGATCGTAATCGAGGATTCTCGGCGTGGCGTAGATGACCAGTGCCACGACCAGAGCCGTGACAAGAATTACGGCGACGAGAACAACCTGAAAGGTCCCCCTCCTGACGTTGAATCGACGCGTCGTCTCTGAATCCTCTGACACGAGAATAGCAGTGTACTTTTTGCTCGGCATAAAACCTCTGTTTAGAACTCCTCCGCTTCCATGTCTGCAAAAAGCTCCAGCAGGCGCTGCAGATCATCCTGGGAATAGTACTCCACCTCGATGACGCCCCCCTTCGATCTCTCACGGATCGTCACCTTCGTCCCAAGAATCGCAATCAGGTCATTCTCTACTTTCCGTATCTCCACTGACTTTGGAACGGAAAGGAGATGGCTGCGTCTCATCGCCTTCTTCTCACCGGCCATTGCATTCGCCACCAGTTCTTCCGTTGCCCGAACTGACTCATCCCTCTCCACGATTCTCTTCCAAAGTCGCACCATGTCCCGGGTGTTTTTGAGTCCCAGAAGGGCCCTTGCGTGACCCGCTGTAATCTCCTCACGCTTCAGACTCTCTTTGATCCGTTCAGGAAGATTTAGGAGCCGCAGCGTATTTGAGACAGCCACGCGGCTTTTCCCCACCGCCCTGGCTATCTCGGCGTGAGACAGAGTGTATTTTTTCTTTAACGTGGCGTAAGCCTCGGCCTCCTCAATGGCATTAAGGTTTTCCCTCTGAAGATTTTCGATGAGGGCATACTCCATCATCTCCACATCGCTGTCAATCTCAAGAATCAGTGCGGCTATCTCTTCCAGACCGGCCAGTTTTGCAGCGCGCCAACGCCGTTCCCCAACAATAAGCTCATATCCATCTCCCTTGCTCCTCACTGTAATGGGCTGAATAATCCCCTTTTCGCGAATGGAGTTGGCGAGTTCCTCGAGACTTCTATTGGCCCCGGGAGATTCAAAATCCTGCCTGGGTTGAAACGGGTTCGGTGTGATACGGTCGATAGGAACCAGTAATGTCGATTCGGGACCCGCCGTCTCCTCAAAAGTGCGACCTATCAGGGCGCCGAGCCCTTTACCGAGTCTGTCTGCTGTCACGCTCCAACATCTCCTCTACCAACATAAGATAGTCCTGTGCCCCGGGTGAATTCGCCTCGTACAATAAAACTGGCTTTCCAAAGCCAGGAGCTTCGCCGAGTCTGACATTTCTTCGGACCACCGTCTTGAAGGTGTTGTCAGTAAAGTAACGGCGCACTTCCCTCTCCACCTGCTTCGAAAGATTGAGTCTTCCGTCATACATGGTGACCAGAACCCCTTCAATATCGAGCTTCCTGTTTAAATGCCGTTGAACCAGACGAATGGTGTTTAACAGCTGACTCAAACCCTCCAGCGCGTAATACTCACATTGGATCGGAATGAGCACTGAATCGGCAAAAGAGAGAGCATTAAGGGTAAGAAGACCCAGAGACGGTGGGCAGTCCAACAAGACATACTCGTAATCATCCGTGATCTGCCGTAATGCGTCCCTGAGATAGTATTCCCGCGCCATCAGCCCCACAAGCTCCACCTCCGCCCCCACGAGATCGTGGGTACTCGGTATGATGTGCAAATGAGATAGGGTCGTCGGCAGGATTCCTTTTTTCACCGGGACATCTTTGATAAGTATATCATATATCGTGGTCGAGTCAAGCTCAACCAGGTCAGACACTCCCGTGGTTGCGTTCGACTGAGGATCAAGATCCACAAGAAGGGTCATACGTTCCGATACTGCCAGACACGCGGCAATATTGACAGCGGAGGTTGTCTTTCCAACGCCCCCCTTTTGATTGGCGAATGCAATGACTTTGCCCATGGAATTTCTTTATACGTAAGCAAAATGAATTTAAGCCGGAGAGGGTGCTAAAACAAGAAGATCTCCCCTGTCAAGAGGCGGTTTTCTCGTCGAGAACTGGCCAAAATATGCTTGCAGCGTACCTCCCTCTCGGCTAAATTGAATTGCCTCATTTGACCTTTAGTCTGGACCAATAAGTAGAAAACCACAGAGGCCACAGAGGGAACTTTTGAACTTCTAATCTTGGGTTCACCAAAGTATGACATTAGCCAAAATACTTCTGGACAGAACCTCCAAATAGACTATACTAAAGCTTTTGAATATTATGTTGACGTTCTCTGTGTTCTCTGTGGTTAATAAGTAAATTAAGTTCGTTCACGATGCGCAAACCCGTAACACTTATTACTGGTGCCAATGGTGAGATTGGCCACGGTCTCATCGCCGCCCTGGCCCACAAAGGAGAGACCAACGTTGTTGGCCTTGATCTCGATCCTCTGGAAGACCGGATACGGGACAAGGTTCTGGAGAGTGTGATGGGAACTGTTCTGGACCGAAATCTTCTCGAACGGATCAATGCTGAGTACGAGATTTCCACAGTCTATCACCTGGCAGCTATCCTGAGCGCCCGGGCGGAATATTCTCCCATGACGGCCCACGATGTCAATGTTGGGGGGATGATTAATCTGCTGCATCTGGCCCTTGAACAGGCGGAAAGTCAGGGACGACCCGTGAAATTCTTTTTCCCCAGCTCAATTGCCGTTTACGGGATGGGAGGGCCTCGCGAGCGACACGACGCAGGCGGCATAACCGAAGATGAATATCGACATCCCGAGACCATGTACGGTTGCAACAAACTTTACTGTGAGAGCCTGGGCATATACTTCTCCCGCTTCTATAAGCGGCTGACTGCCGAGCCCAATCCCGATCGCCTTGATTTCAGGGCACTCAGATTCCCCGGACTCATTAGCGCTGTCACACTACCTTCAGGAGGAATGACCGACTACGGTTCCGAAATGATTCACGCCGCAGCCAGAGACATG
>JAZGBI010000078.1 GCA_036476315.1 Candidatus Neomarinimicrobiota bacterium
GAGGAGGGCGTCATGGCAAAGGAGAAGTTTAAGCGAACGAAGCCGCACGTGAATGTAGGGACGATCGGTCATGTGGATCACGGGAAGACGATGTTGACGGCAGCGATGACGTTAGTTTTGAGCAAGCGGGGATTATCGGAGGTACGGACGTTTGACAGCATAGACAATGCGCCGGAGGAGCGTGAGCGAGGGATTACGATACAGACGGCGCATGTGGAGTATGAGAGCGATAAGCGTCATTATGCGCACATTGATTGTCCGGGGCATGCGGATTACATCAAGAACATGATAACGGGAGCGGCCCAGATGGATGGAGCGATACTGGTGGTATCGGCGGCGGATGGTCCCATGCCACAGACACGGGAGCATGTTTTGTTAGCACGTCAGGTAAACGTGCCTGCGATCGTGGTATTTTTAAACAAGACGGATCAGGTAGATGATCCTGAGTTAATAGAGTTAGTGGAGTTGGAGTTACGGGATTTATTGAACGAGTACGAGTTTCCGGGGGATGAGATTCCCATCATACGGGGGAGTGCGTTGGAGGCGTTAAACAATCCGGATGATGAGGAGAAGACGGCATGCATATTACAGATAGTGGAGTCGATAGACAGTTACATACCGGAGCCGGAGCGAGATATAGACAGGCCTTTTTTGATGCCGGTGGAGGATGTATTCAGTATAACGGGACGAGGGACAGTAGGGACGGGAAGGGTAGAGCGTGGAGTGGTGAAGGTAGGTGATGAGGTAGAGATAGTGGGTTTAGGAGCGTCGAGGAAGACGGTAGTGACGGGTGTGGAGATGTTTCGGAAGGAGTTGGATCAGGGACAGGCGGGGGACAATGCCGGGTTGTTGTTGAGGGGAGTGGAGAAGGAATGGTTGAAGCGAGGGATGGTGGTAGCGAAGCCCGGGAGCATCACGCCGCACACGAAGTTTGAGGCGAAGGTATACGTATTGAAGAAGGAAGAAGGGGGAAGACACACCCCTTTTTTCAATGGATACCGGCCGCAGTTTTATTTTCGCACGACGGATGTAACGGGAGTGGTAGAGTTACCTGAGGGGACGGAGATGGTGATGCCTGGTGACAACGTATCCGTATCGGTGGAGTTGATCAGTCCCATTGCCATGGAGAAGGAGTTGAGGTTTGCCATACGTGAAGGTGGTCGCACGGTGGGTGCCGGCGTTGTGACCAAGGTCATTGAGTAAAGGAGTATAGCGTTGGCTGGCCAATCCATACGAATCAGGTTGAAGGCATATGATCATAATCTTCTGGACAAATCGACGGAGAAGATCGTGAAAACGGTCAAGTCCACCGGAGCGGTGGTTTCAGGACCCATTCCGCTGCCCACGAACAGGACGGTTTATACGGTTCTGAGATCTCCACACGTGAACAAGAAGTCCCGGGAGCAGTTTCAGACGAAAATCCATAAGCGACTCATTGAGATCCTGAACGCCTCTCCCAAGACTGTCGATGCACTTATGAAACTCGATCTTTCGGCGGGAGTTGACATAGAAATCAAGGCCTAGCGGTGACAGGATTGATCGGTAGAAAAGTGGGAATGACTCGCCTGTTTGGTGAAGGAGGCATGAGTATTCCAGCCACACTGGTTCAAGTTGGACCGTGTGTGGTAACTCAGGTCAAAACCGAAGATTCCGATGGCTACTTCGCGATTCAACTGGGATACGGCGAACAAAAAGAGAAGCGGACAAACCGCCCCATGAAGGGACACTTCAAGAAAGCCGGTGTTTCTCCCAGAGTCCATCTGGAGGAGTTCCCTGCCTCAGGGGAGAAATTGCCGTCCCTGGGACAGGAGATTACAGTTTCCATATTCGGAGAGGGCGACATGGTTTCGGTTCGGGGTATCTCAAAAGGGAAAGGATTCACGGGTGTGGTGAAACGGTATGGATTCAGGGGAGGACCCAAGACGCACGGTCAGTCGAATCGCCTGAGAGCTCCCGGATCCATCGGTCAGTCGTCAGATCCGTCACGGGTCTGGCCCGGAATGAAGATGGCCGGCCGTCACGGGAATAAAACGGTTATCGTAAAGAATGTTGAGGTCCTCAAGGTAGATCACGAAAAAAACACCCTGTTTCTGAAGGGTCCGGTGCCGGGCTCGAAAAATGGGATCGTGACGGTTACGAAGTAATATGCAGTTTCAGGTTTACAATTCAGACGGCGAATCGACTTCCCGGGTGCGGGTTCACGACTCGGTTTTCAAGATCAAACCTGTTGAGGATGTGGTCTACCGCGCGGCGGTATCGGAAATGACCGGTAAGCGGCGTGGGACTCACGCCACCAAGAATCGTGCTGCCGTGAGAGGCGGGGGGCGAAAACCGTGGCGCCAGAAGGGGAGAGGGGTGGCAAGAGCCGGTTCTAATCGATCTCCATTGTGGCGGGGTGGCGGTGTCATTTTTGGACCCAGTCCCCGGGAGCATAGTTATCGACTTCCCAAAAAAATGAAGCGGCTGGCGCGGAGAAGTGTGCTTTCCCAACGCGCCATGGACAAAGAGATTTATGTCGTTGACAAAATTGAGTTTAAACACCCTAAGACGAAATCGTTCGTGGCAGTTCTGAGCAAAATGGGCCTCGATGAAAAGAAGATCACGTTTCTCCCAGGGGAGGTGAACAGGAATGTTCTTCTGTCAGCCAGAAATCTTCCGAACGTAAGGGTCGTGCCGGCAGCAGGGGCTTCCACCTATGATCTTCTGGACTGCGACGTCCTTCTTTTTGACAAAGCGGGGATCAAGAATCTTGAGGGTCAACTGACAACGGATTAGGTGATGGTTGTGGACCGACACATCCTTCTCAGGCCCCTGCTGACAGAAAAAGGGAGTCGCCTTGAAGAAAGCCAGGATACGTATACTTTTCAGGTGGATAAGCAGGCCAACAAGATCGAAATCAAGAGGGCCGTTGAGAAGAAGTTCAATGTGAAAGTGTCAAACGTCCGCACGGCCAACGTGAAAGGAAAACGAAAAGAGATGACCGTGCGAAGCGGTGGACACGTCATTCGCACCTCCGGGAAGAGATCGAACTGGAAAAAAGCGATGGTGACGCTTCAGAGTGGATTTACCATAGATCTCTACGGAGCAGAGAGCGAGGCTTAGGTCATGCCTGTAAAGAAATCGAAGCCAGTGACGCCCGGACAGAGACATAAGTCTGCTTCCACCTTCGAGGAGATTACCCGTTTGGGGCCTGAAAAAAGTCTCTTGCGTCCCTTGAAGAGATCGGGAGGGCGAAACAGCGGGGGAAGAATGACGGTCCGCCATCGGGGTGGCGGCCACAAACGCAATTACAGGATTGTAGATTTCAAGCGTGACAAGTTCGGCATTCCCGCCAGGGTAGCATCCGTCGAGTATGACCCCAATCGTTCTTGCCGCATCGGACTTCTTCATTATGTTGACGGGGAGAAGAGATATATCATCGCTCCTTACGGACTCAAAGTGGGGGAAACGGTGGTCTCCGGAAAGAAGGTCCCCATCAGGGTCGGAAACGCTACCGCGCTGAAGAATATTCCATCGGGCCTCGTGGTGCACAATGTTGAATTGGTGCCCGGCAAAGGCGGTCAGATGGTCCGGAGTGCGGGCACGCGAGCTCAGATAATGGCCAAGGACGCAGGGATGGTCTCCCTGAAGCTTCCCTCAGGTGAAATCAGAATGATCCACGAAGACTGCATGGCCACAATCGGGGAGGTGGGAAACAGAAGTCACGAAACGGTCATTTACGGTAAGGCGGGCAGAAGTCGATGGAAGGGACGGAGACCCTCGGTTAGAGGGGTTGCCATGAATCCTGTGGATCATCCCATGGGAGGAGGCGAGGGGAAGTCCTCGGGAGGTCGACATCCCACTACTCCATGGGGAAAGCCCACAAAAGGATACAAGACCCGGCGAAAGAATAAGGCTTCGGATCGATTCATCGTTAGAAGGAGAAATGAGTGATGTCCCGGTCTTTGAAAAAAGGTCCAAGCGTTGACGAGAAGTTACTGAAGAAAATCGAGAAGATGAGCGAAGGGAAGAAGAGAGTTATCAAAACTTGGTCAAGACAGTGCGTAATCACGCCCGAATTTGTGGGTCATACGCTGGCGGTCCATAACGGCAAGCACTTTATGCCGGTCTTCATTTCCGAGAACATGGTTGGACACAAGCTCGGGGAGTTTGCCCCTACCAGAACGTTCAGAGCGCATTCTGGAGACAGGAAGAAGATCTAGAGATGGAGTCGAGAGCTGAAGCGCGATCTATTCGTCAATCTGCGTCAAAGGTACGGAAAGTCCTGGAAACAGTACGGGGACAGGATGTTGAGACGGCTCTCAGCATTCTCCATTTCACTCCGTTAAAAGCGTCCGTAGTCATTGAGAAGACCATCCATTCTGCCGTGTCGAACATTTTACAGACTGAAGAGGGGAAAACTCTCGAGCCGGGAAATCTCTTCATCAAGGAGGCTTTCGTGGATGCAGGGCCAACCATGAAAAGATTTCGCCCTGCTGCGATGGGGAGAGCCTCGAGAATCCTCAAGAGGACAAGTCATTTGACAATCGTTTTGGGTGACAGCGCCAGCTAACCAGGCATAGCATGGGGCAGAAGACACATCCCACCGGTTTTCGACTGGGCATCAACAAGCCCTGGAGTTCGAACTGGTTCGCAAATCGAGAATTCGCCGACCTCGTGGCTGAAGACATTAAGTTGAGAAAATACGTGTTCAAGCGCCTACCGAACGCAGGGGTATCCAGGATCGATATTGACCGTACGTCAAGGATGGTTACCCTCACTATCCATACCTCTCGTCCAGGAATAGTCATCGGGAAAGGGGGAGAGGAGGTTGACCGGTTGAAGGAAGAGATTAAGAGACTGACGGATAGAGAGACTCAGGTGAATGTATCGGAAATCAAGCGTCCGGAGCTGGATGCCTATCTTGTGGGCGAGAATATCGCCCATCAACTCACGAGGAAGATCAATTATCGTCGAGCGGTCAAGAAGGCTATCCAGTCGGCGATGAGAATGGGGTCGGAGGGTATCAGAATACGAGTAGCCGGCCGCCTGGGGGGAGCGGAAATTGCCCGGTCGCAGACGTTTCATGAGGGAAAGGTTCCTCTTCAGACGCTTCGTTCTGATATCGATTTCGCCATTGCCGAGGCTCGTACCACTTATGGCAAAATCGGCATCAAGGTGTGGATTTGCAGTGGGGAGATACCCACCTGATGCTAGAGCCTGGAAAAGTGAAATGGCGCAAACACCATCGCGGGAGGCGAAAGGGCCTTGCCACGAGAGGGAATCACGTTGTTTATGGCAGCTATGGCCTGAAGACGACTGAACCCGGTTGGATTACCGCGCGTCAGATTGAAGCTGCACGTGTGGCCATCATTCGCAGGATCAGAAAGCACGGCAGGATGTGGATTCGAATTTTTCCCGACAAACCGGTGACCAAGAAGCCGGCAGAAGTTCGCATGGGCAAGGGCAAGGGACCCCCTGACCATTGGGTGGCGGTGGTGAAACCGGGTCGAGTCCTTTTTGAGATCGAAGGGGTGGACAGAGATCTCGCAGCGGAGGCTTTCAGAATCGCGGGATTCAAGCTCCCGGTAAGGACAAGACTTACGGAAAGACGGGAATCGGGGAGCTAGGGGTGAAACGGGAAGAACTGCGACAGATTTCCGAGGACGAGCTGAGATCCAGACTGGTTCAGGATCTGGAAGAGCTGGAAAACCTTCGGTTTCAGAAGGCGCTCCAGCAGCTGGAGAATCCTTTGAGAATTCGTCATTTGAGAAGAGAAATAGCGCAGATCAAGACCATTCTCCGGGAGATTCAACTGAGTATCAGGCAACCGGGGGGTGGGGAATAGTGCCGCATGAATGCTAGAGGAAAGAAGCAGGTCCTCGAGGGACGCGTCGTCAGCGACAAAATGGAGAAGACAGTCCTGGTGGAGGTTTTCCGCCGTTTTCGCCATCCCGTATACGGGAAGTATGTCAGAAAGAAGAAAAAATATGCGGCTCATGTTGAAAACCAAGAGTGTCGTGCAGGAGATACAGTGAGGATCATTTCTTCCCGCCCAATTAGCAAGCGGAAGCGGTGGCGCGTCATAGAAGTGATCAGAAAAGCCAAGGGAAGCTAGCAACAACACAAACCATCTTGAGAATACGTAATGATTCAGACGGAAACTCGGCTGAAAGTGGCAGACAATACGGGCGCAAAAGAAGTGTTATGCTTCAAAGTACTTGGAGGGACGCGCCGTCGTTATGCCACGTTGGGGGACACGGTGGTTGTGACAGTAAAGCAGGCGATGGCGGGAGGCATGGTTAAGAAAGGGGACATTTCGAGGGCGGTGATTGTAAGAACGAGGAAAGAAGTACGGAGGATTGACGGTTCTTATGTCCGATTCGATGATAACGCCGCAGTTCTGCTCACGGAAAAAGGGGAACCGCTGGGGACGAGAATATTCGGGCCCGTGGCCCGGGAGTTGAGAGACAAGGGGTATATGAAGATCGTGTCCATGGCCCCAGAGGTGATATAAGATGCATATCAAGAAAGGAGACACAATCGTCGTGATCTCCGGGGATAGCCGCGGTAAGAAGGGGAAAGTGCTGAGGATTTCGCCAGAGAACAATCGTCTGATTGTTGAGGGAGTGAATTTTGTGAAGCGTCACACGAAAGCGTCACAGCAGAATCCGCAGGGAGGCATCATAGAGAAGGAGGCCCCCATCCACATTTCAAATGTGATGCTTTTTGTTGACGGTGTTCGAACTCGTTCCGCGAAACGATTTCTGGATACGGGAAGAAAAGTTCGAGTGTCAAGGAAAACCGGAGAAGACATCGATTCATAGGTAGAATTGTGGCAAGCGAGAGAGGGAACGGCTATGATCCAAACCTTCTGACCCGGTACCGCGAGACGGTGATCCCGGCGCTGAAGGAAAAACTGGGCTACACCAATACGTTTGAAGTCCCGAAGCTCGAGAAGATTTCGTTGAATATGGGTCTCGGCAAATCCAGGGACGAACCCGCTTCGTTTGAACATGCTCTTGATGATCTCGCGACCATAACGGGTCAGAAGAGTGTGGTGACCAAGGCGAGAAAGGCCATCGCCAGCTTCAAACTGAGAGCGAACGATCCAGTTGGATGCAGAGTGACACTCAGGCACTGGCGCATGTATGAATTCCTGGAGCGTTTCATCGCCATCGCACTTCCCAGAGTACGAGATTTTAGGGGGTTTTCCGTCAAATCTTTCGATGGAAGAGGAAATTTGAGTATCGGAATCGAAGAGCAGATAGTGTTCCCGGAAATTGACTATGACAAGACTGACAAGATCCGTGGGCTTGAGGTTACCATAGTAACGACGGCGGAAAGTGACGGAGAGGCATATGAACTTCTTTCGGCTCTCGGCTTTCCGTTTCGGGAACCGAATAAATTCAGAAAGGAGGCTCCTGAGGTTGATGAAACCGAGGAGGGTTCGTAATGGCCAGAAAAGCACTCGTCGTCAGGGCGTCGCGTAAGCCCAAATTCAGTACACGAAAAACCAATCGGTGTGCAAATTGCGGCCGCTCACGGTCATATGTCCGCCGATTCGGGCTTTGCCGCCTATGTTTTCGAGAACTTGCCCTGAAAGGCGAGATACCCGGAGTCACCAAGGCAAGCTGGTAACCAGGAGTTAGAAAAGTGACCATGACCGATCCAATCGCGGACCTTTTGACCAGAATCCGCAACGCGCAAAGCGCTGGGGCCCGGTGGGTTGACATACCCTTGTCAATCCTCAAGAAGAGGGTACTTTTTATTCTGCGGGAAGAGAGCTATATCGAAGATTTTATCATCATTAGTGAGCCAGTGAGAAAAAAGCTGAGAGTGTTCCTGAGATACGATCGAAATGGCGACCCGGTCATCAGCCACATTAAGCGAGTTAGCAAACCTGGTAGGCGTGTATATGCCAGGGCTGAGGAAATACCGAGAGTGCTCGATGGTCTCGGCATCGCCATTCTGACCACGTCCAGAGGAGTCATGTCCGACAAGGTTGCCCGCAGGCTGAATGTAGGCGGTGAAATCATTTGTAACGTCTGGTAGCGGGATATGTCGAGGGTAGGAGAAAAGCCAATTCAGGTTCCTGACGGTGTCACCGTTTCGGTGGATGGGCGTCTCGTTTCCGTGATGGGCCCCAGAGGGACACTTCAAACGGGCTTTGGGGGAGACATGGTGATCAAACAAAGTGGCGGTGAACTGGCGGTGGAGCGACAGTCCGACAGTAAGTCTCAGCGTTCACTCCACGGTACGGTGAGAGCTATTCTCTCCAACATGGTTGAGGGGGTCACAACGGGGTTCAGCAAGGAGCTTCAGGTATTGGGTGTTGGATACACTGCGAACATGGAAGGAAAAGGGTTAAGACTTGCCGTGGGCTATTCTCATGACATCTATCTTGTGCCACCTAACGCGGTTGAAATCAAGGCAAGCAGAAACTCTATCACCGTCTCCGGAATCGATAAGCAGCTGGTGGGTCAGGTAGCCGCGAAAATAAGATCCTTCAGACCTCCCGAACCGTATAAAGGTAAGGGAATCCGTTACAGCGACGAATATGTTCGGATAAAAAAAGGAAAAACAATTGGTGGTGAGGAAGCAGACTGATAAAGTTAGAAGACGGCAACGACGACGTCTTCGGAGCAAGAAAGCTCTCTTTGGTTCTTCCCACCGATACCGTCTGGTCGTCTATCGGAGTTTGAAACACATCTACGGACAGATTGTGGATGACCTGAAGGGGGAGACTCTGGTTGCATCTTCTTCCCTGGAAAAGGATATGGACGGCAGGCTCAAAGAGGCGAAGACGAAGGTTGAGAAAAGCACGGTTGTGGGAGTCGTTCTGGCGGAAAAGGCAAAAGGGAAGAAAATCAAGAAAGTTGTCTTTGACAGGAATGGTTTTCTTTATCACGGAAGGGTAAAGGCGCTGGCAGAAGGCGCCAGATCTGGAGGATTGGAATTTTGACTCCAGTTGATCCAACGGAACTTGATCTTCAGGAAGAGACGGTTATCAAAGTCAACCGCGTGGCGAAGGTGGTTGCCGGCGGCCGCCGATTTCGATTCGGTGCTCTCGTGGTTGTGGGGGACGCAAAAGGGCACGTAGGTCTCGGCTATGGGAAAGCGAATGAGGTCCTTTCCGCTATTTCCAAGGGGAAGGAGGATGCAAAGAAGAACATATTCCGTGTCCCCATAGTCCGGGGAACCATCCCCCACAAAATCATCGGCAAGTTTGGCGCCAGCCGCGTGATGCTTAAACCGGCGGCACCCGGCACCGGAATCATTGCGGGAAGTGCTGTCAGAGCTCTGGTGAAACAGGCTGGAATAACAGATATTTTGACAAAACGTTATGGGTCGTCCAATGCGAACAATATCGTAAGGTCAACGGAGGTTGCTCTGAGAAATCTCCAGGATCCCGTTACCATAGCCAACCGACGCGGCATAACGTTGAGAGAGGTTTTTGGTTCCAGGAATGACGGATAAGAGGTTTCCGAAAAAGCTGAAGATAACCCAGGTGAGGAGTATCATCGGCCAGCGAAAGAAAGCGCGGCGGACGGTAGCTGCCCTCGGATTAGGAAGGGTGAATCGGACCGTGCTTCACGCCGACACACCCGAAATAAAAGGGATGATTCGGGTGGTGGATCATCTGGTCAGAGTGGAGGAGGTAAAGTGAGGCTGGATTCGCTCAGGTCCTCCCAAGGCGTCCAGAAGGGTAGGAAACGGATTGGTAGAGGTCAGGGGTCCGGGAAGGGTCAAACATCGGGCCGAGGGACCAAAGGGTATCATTCCCGTTCCGGAAGCAAACGGCGTGCCTGGTACGAAGGCGGTCAGATGCCTCTCCAGAGGCGTGTGCCTAAGCGCGGATTCTCCAATGCGCGTTTCAAGCGCTCCTACCAGATTGTGAATCTGTCGCGAATAGCGACCCTGGGGCTTTCTGAGATTGATATTCTTACAATGAAAGATCACGGTCTTGTGAAGGCTGCCTCGAAACCCGTGAAAGTTCTGGCCGAGGGTGAACTGCTGTCATCAATTGTTGTCTCGGCGAATGCGTTCAGCCGGAAAGCTGTGGAGAAAATTGAAAAGGCCGGAGGAGAGGCGGTCGTGGTATGATCGAGAAGTTCAAGAATATTGGTAACATCCCCGAGCTTCGGAAACGAATCCTGTTCACCCTGTCTGTGTTGATTATTGTCAGAATTGGGGCTCACATTCCCATTCCCGGTGTTAACAGCGAAGCGCTGGGAGCGGCAATTCAGAATTTCGAGAATACACTTTTCGGTCTGTACGATTTGTTTGCCGGAGGGGCGTTTCAGAAAGCCACGCTATTTGCTCTCGGAATCATGCCTTACATTTCTTCATCCATTATTATCCAGCTGATGGGAGTGGTGGTCCCTTATTTTCAGAGACTGCAGAAAGAGGGGGAGGAAGGTCGGAAAAAGATTACACAGCTCACCCGCTACGGGACTGTCTTAATTTCGTTACTGCAGGCGTATGGCGTGTCCATATTCCTGGAAAATCTCGAGGCGACGGTTGCAGGGGGACAGTTGATGGTGGTGGCCGAACCCGGGCTCGGTTTCAGGTTCACGACGGTGATCTCCCTGGTCACGGGCACTTTATTCATCATGTGGTTGGGGGAACAGATTACGGAGCGCGGCATCGGCAACGGGATTTCACTCATCATAATGATCGGAATCATGGCCCGTTTTCCCAACGTGGTCATCACCGAAGTCTCCCTGATTCAGGAAGAGGTGAGAGGTCCCCTGACAGAGATTGTTCTCCTGGGAATCATGTTTGCGGTTGTCGGCTTCGTGGTGCTCCTTACTCAGGGGACAAGAAAGATTCCCGTCCAATATGCGAAGCGGATCATAGGTCGCAAGGTTTACGGTGGCCAAGCGACTCATATTCCCATGCGGGTTAACACGGCTGGAGTGATGCCCATCATTTTCGCTCAGTCCATTATGTTCTTGCCCAGTACAATTGCCACGTTCTTCCGAGACAGTGCGTTCATTCAGGGACTCATGCGGTTGTTTTCGTTCGACCACTGGTTCTACTGGCTGGTTTTCGGACTCCTCATCGTTTTCTTCACCTACTTTTATACTGCCATAGCGTTTAATCCTGTCGATGTAGCCGATAACATGAAGAAGTACGGTGGGTTCATTCCCGGTGTTCGCCCCGGGAAGAAGACTTCGGAATTCATCGATAACATCTTGACGAAGGTGACGCTTCCCGGATCCGTCTTTCTGGCGTTGGTGGCGATCTTCCCGTATGTCCTCATGAATGCGATGGATGTGGGGTACAATCTTGCGTCATTTTTTGGCGGCACCAGCCTCCTCATCATTGTGGGAGTGGCTCTTGACACACTGCAGCAGGTCGAATCACACCTCCTCATGCGTCACTATGACGGATTTCTGAAGAAAGGCAAGATACGGGGTCGGAGGAGGTTTTGAGGCACTGATGGTCAACATAAGAAGCAAAGGAGAAATAGACCGAATCGGAAAAAGCGGCCGCGTGGTCTTCGACACGCTCAACCTTCTGGAAAATTACATTGTCCCCGGTTCCACGGGTGAGGAGCTGAATCGACTGGCGGAGGAATACATTCGGTCACAAGGATATGTTCCCGCTTTCAATGGATACATGGGATACCCGGCCACTCTCTGCGTTTCCATAAACGATGCTGTGGTTCACGGGATCCCGGATAGACGGCAATTTCGAGATGGGGACATTGTGAGCATTGACTGTGGTGTGGTGAAGGACGGCTACTATGGGGACAGTGCCCGAACTTTCGCAGTGGGAGAGGTTTCCGAGGAGGTGGAGAAATTGCTGGACGTGACGGAGAAATCGCTGTACAGGGGGATAGAAAAGGCGGTTGTGGGGAACCATGTGTCCGATATCGGACATTCCATTCAGGAATACGTGGAAGAGTTTGGATTTAGTATTGTCCGAGAACTCGTAGGTCACGGCATCGGGACCGAGCTTCATGAAGAACCCCAGATTCCAAATTTCGGTGAGCCCGGACGGGGGACAATCCTGAAAGAAGGTATGTGTCTGGCCATCGAGCCCATGGTGAACCTGGGACTGAAAGAGATCTACACGAAACCTGACGGATGGACCATTTGTACGAAGGACGGGAAACCGTCTGCCCATTTCGAACACACGGTTGTTGTGACAAGCGATGAGGCGAGAATATTGAGCAACGGGACTCTCGATGGATAAGAACAGAGCCATCACCACCACCGGCATCGTCCGGGAAACACTTCCCAACGCAATGTTTCAAGTTGACGTGGAAATTGGGGGCAAACATCATGTCGTGGTGGCCCACGTGGCCGGGAAAGCGAGGCTGCAGACCGTAAAGATGCTGCCCGGTGATCTTGTGACCCTTGAAATCTCACGCTACGATCTTTCAAGGGGAAGAATTATCCAGCGCGACAGGAAAGAGAGATCAAGATAGTGAAAGTGAGAAGTTCCGTCCGAAAGATGTGTGAAAGATGCAAAATCGTCCGCAGAAAGGGAGTGGTTCGGGTCATCTGTGTAAATCTGAAACATAAGCAAAGACAGGGTTAAATATGGCGCGCATTTCAGGAGTCGATCTTCCGAAGGACAAGAAAGTTGAATATGCTTTGTGCAGTATCTTTGGTATCGGTCATACCACCTCCTCGCAGATTCTTGAGGACTCGAAAGTGGATGGTGACATCCGGGTCAAAGACCTGAGTGAGAAACAGATCACGTCCATACGCGAGTTCGTGGGCAAAAGAAAGGTTGAAGGTGAACTCCGGTCAGAAACGACCATGAATATCAAGCGGATCATGGATATAGGATCCTACAGGGGTCTCAGGCACAGGAGGGGTATGCCCGTCAACGGGCAGAGGACGAAAACGAATGCCAGGACACGCAAGGGGAGGCGAAAGACTGTGGGACTAGGCAAGCGATCCGTAGGGAAGAAAGGATAGTCCAGAAAGAATCATGGCAAAGCCGAAACGAAAGAAAAAGAAGAAGAAGGGACAGGTCGCACCGGAAGGAATCGCTCACATCAAGGCAACCTTCAACAATACGATAGTGACTCTCACCGATCTCAACGGAAACGTGATCTCCTGGGCCAGTGCGGGCACTGCAGGATTCAAGGGATCTCGCAAGAGCACACCGTTTGCCTCGCAGAGAGCGGCTCAGAAAGCAGCTCGCGAGGCGATGGATCTCGGTCTGGTGACCGTTGAAGTAAGAGTGAAAGGGCCTGGCTCCGGAAGAGAGCCGGCAATTCGCTCCCTCGGAGTGGAAGGACTCGAGATTACGGCGATCAGGGATGTCACTCCCATTCCTCATAACGGTTGTCGACCTTCCAAGCGAAGACGTGTTTGAGGAGAGATGACAAATGGCCAGGTATAGAGGTCCCAAAGCAAAGATTGCCAGGAAATTCGGTGAAAATATCTTTGGCAATCCCAAAGTTGGAAAAATCCTGGAAAGGAAGAACTATCCCCCGGGTCAGCACGGTCAATCCAGGAGACGGAGGTTGTCCAATTACGCAATCCAGCTGCGGGAGAAGCAGAAGATAAAATATGCTTATGGTCTTCTGGAACGTCAGTTCAGGAAATATTTCGCAAAAGCCGAGCAACTGAAAGGTGAAACGGGGATTAATCTACTGCAACTCCTCGAACGCCGGTTAGACAATATCGTTTATCGTTTGGGTTTCGCGCCTACGCGAATGGCAGCTCGTCAGCTGGTTGGACACAAGCACTTTCTGGTGAATGAAAAACCCGTGAACATTCCTTCTTACCTCGTTTCTGCTGGAGATGAGATCCGGGTAAGGGAGAAGAGTCGCAAGCTGACGGTCATTCATGATTCTGTTAAACAGGTGAGAGGCGACCTGGATCTACCCTGGCTTTCTCTGGACAAGGCGAGCTTGTTGGGTAAGGTCCTCAATGTACCGGATCGGGATCAACTGGATGAAACTTTCAAAGTCCAGCTGGTCGTTGAACTGTACTCAAAGTAATCTGGAAAAGGGAGATAAGCATGTCAAACAATGGCGAGTTCAGTTTTCACATAGACGAAAAATCACTAACGGACACGTACGGAAGATTCATACTTGAGCCTCTGAATCGGGGGTTTGGCATTACTGTAGGGAATGCACTCCGCCGAATTCTTATGACCAGTATTCCAGGCGCCGCGATCATTTCGGTGAGAATCGATGGGATTCTCCATGAGTTTGGGACGGTCGAAGGGGTTGTCGATGACATGGCAGATATTATCCAGAACCTGAAAAAGGTTCGATTCAAACTCAATGATCCGAATCCCGATAGGATTCAGTTAAGTTTCACGGGGGAAGGTGATTTTACGGCGAAGGATATCGATGATGCTTCAGAGCAGTACGAGGTAATGAATCCTGATCTCCACCTCGCGACGCTGAACGGGAACGCCAACTTCACTGTTGAGCTCCAGGTGGGAGTAGGAAAAGGATACGTGGATGCTGACAGTCATCAGAGGATTGATTCACCCATAGGTACCATCTTTATCGATTCCATTTTCAATCCCGTCACAAGAGTGCAGTATGATGTGGAACCGGTCTCGTCAGCCAAGGACAATCT
This sequence comes from Candidatus Neomarinimicrobiota bacterium, assembly GCA_036476315.1. Lineage (NCBI taxonomy): Bacteria > Pseudomonadati > Fidelibacterota > Fidelibacterota bacterium. The sequence continues at coordinate 14,547 of JAZGBI010000078.1, forward strand.
GGAGAGACTGTTGGTTGAAGTCCATGTTGACGGCACGACCTCTCCTGACGATGCGGTGAATTATGCGGCCAGTGTACTGATCGATCTTTTCAGGCAGTTTTTGATTTCCGGGGCAAAGCCCGTACTGAAGGTGACCGAAGAGATCGACGAGGAGGATCTCCGCGTCCGAGATCTCCTCAATCGGACGATTGACGAGATGGAGTTGTCCGTTAGAAGTCACAATTGCCTTCAAGCCGCTGGGATTGAGCGAATCTCTGACTTGGTTTCCAAGGAAGAAACCGAAATGCTGCAGTACAAGAACTTCGGCCGCAAATCCCTTTCTGAGCTTGTGGAGAAGCTGGGAGAAATGGGCCTCTCCTTCGGAATAGACGTGGACAAGTACCTGATGCCCGAGAGTTGAGAGTCGTACAGTGAGGCATTATAAGCGCGGAAGGAAACTGGGTCGGCGGACAGGTCACCGGAAAGCAATGCTATCGGGCCTTGCGACCGCACTGATTGAACACAAACGCATCAGAACTACGGATGCTAAGGCGAAGGAAACACGCAAGTTTATTGAGCCATTGATCACCCGGGCGAGAAGAGGCACATTGCACGATCGACGCCAGATTCTCCGGAAACTGCATCGTCCGGAAGTCGTGAAGACGCTTGTCGACGAAATCGCTCCCAACTACCAGGACCGGCCAGGCGGATATACTCGCATCGTGAAGCTCGGATTTCGTGATAACGACAATGCTCCTGTCTCGCTGCTGGAATTCGTCGATCTTATCGATCTGGAAGACACCTCATCGAAACGGGAGTCGAAAGCGAAGAAGAAAACGAAAAAGGGCACCAAGAAAGCCGAATCTTCTCAAGAGGAGAATTCCCGCCAGGAATCTGACTAAGCTGAAGGTTTGATCATTAAATGATTCATCATGTAAAGGCAACTCTCAGGGTTGCCTTTTTTGTTATCCCTGTTTTCCTTTCGTGCCTCTTGGCTGAGGGAAATCCTGCCCTACCTTTCAGGGCACTCTGGATGGTTCGAACGTCGATGACCTCGCGTGTGGAGATCGACAGGGCGATCCGATTTGCCGCGAGATATGGCTTCAACCATCTTTTTGTGCAGGTAAGGGGGCGGGATGATGCGTTCTATGATAGCCGACTGGTCCCGAGAACTGACGCTATCAGCGATGACGGTCTGGACCCGCTCAAGTACGCCATTCTCAAGGGCCATGAGATGGGACTGAAGGTTCATGCGTGGATGAACGTGTACCTGGTCTGGTCTTCCAATGCAAATCCGGAAAACCGGAGCCATATCCTTCGTCGATATCCCGATTGGGAGGATGAGAGGTTGAACGGAAGAAGCACGTCGGCTCCGGGAAATTCTACTCACCGTTTTCTTTCCCCTCTTCATCCTGGGGTCAACCAATACCTTCTGATGGTTTTCAAAGAAGTTCTCACCCAGTACGATGTCGACGGGCTTCATCTGGACTATATAAGATACGGGGACTCTGATTATGGCTATAACGGGATGGGGAGAGCCGGTTTTGAACGAGAATATGGTATTGATCCCCTCGTACTTAGCCGGGGTGCTGAAGCAGAATCGGCAGACGCGGGGAAGGACGAGAGACGGTTTCTATGGGAACAGTGGAATCGATACCGGCGGGACTCCGTGACCGAACTTGTCAGACGGTGCAATTCACTAATCCTGGATGTGAATCCCGTCTGCATCCTGTCGGCGGCCGTAAAACCCGAACCCGCTGTGGCGAAGTCCCGGTTTTTCCAGGAGTGGGATAGGTGGCTGGCCGAGGGTCTTGTGGATTTCGTGGTCCCCATGAATTACACGCCAAACCTGACGGAATTTGCGCGAAATATCGACAGGATACATGAGTCGATTCCAACCAGGTATTGGCCTGGAATCATTATGGGGATTGCCATATATAACCAGAACGCTCTCGATGCCAGAGACAAGATAAGATATGCCAGGATCGTGGGATTCCCCGGGATTTCACTCTTTTCATACGATTCTCGCAAGAACGATCCAGAATTCTTTTTGCCGATTGCGGAAGAAATTCGAAGGTGAGGTGACCCATGAGCAAAACTCGGACCGTCAGATCTCCCACGGGCGGTACCCTCCACTGCAAAGGTTGGCAGCAGGAGGCTGCCTTCCGGATGATTCAGAACAACCTGGATCCCGACGTAGCGGAGAAACCCGAAGAACTTATCGTGTATGGGGGCACAGGAAAGGCCGCACGGAATTGGGACTGTTTTGATGCGATCATAAGATCATTAAAATCGCTCGGAGACAACGAAACTCTGCTTATTCAGTCGGGGAAACCTGTTGGGATTTTCCGCACGCATCACTACGCCCCCCGTGTGCTTATGGGGAACTCACTCCTGGTGCCAAAATGGGCCACATGGGACCACTTTCGGGAGTTGGACAGGCGTGGATTGATGATGTATGGTCAGATGACCGCGGGAAGCTGGATCTACATTGGTACACAGGGCATTCTGCAAGGCACATACGAAACGTTCGCCTCGGCCGCCAGGCAGCATTTCAACGGTAATCTCAGAGGCCGGTTGATTCTCACCGCCGGTCTCGGGGGAATGGGAGGAGCTCAACCTCTTGCTGGGACGATGAATGAAGCAGTGATCATAGCCGTTGAGGTGGATCGGGAGAGAATTCAGCGGCGGCTTGATACGGGATATGTCGATACCATGGCGGAATCCCTGGACGACGCACTGAAGATCGCCCGGGATGCCCAATCCAGAAAAGAGACGAGGTCCATCGGACTCCTGGGGAATGCCGCCGACGTCGTTCCTGAATTCGTCAGGCGAGGGATTGTCCCGGACATGGCTACGGACCAGACCTCCGCCCATGATGAGTTGAATGGATATGTACCAAATGGAATTCCCTACGAACAGGCATTGTCCCTCAGAAAATCCGACCCTGGCCAATACACTGACCTTGCCCTTCGAGCCATGGCTGTTCATTGTCGTGCCATGGTTGATCTCCGGAAAATGGGCTCCACCGTTTTCGACTACGGAAACAACCTTCGAGGACAGGCCCTCAGAGCAGGTGTGGAAAATGCGTTCGACTATCCCGGCTTTATTCCGGCTTACATCCGCCCACTGTTCTGTGAGGGAAAGGGTCCGTTCAGGTGGGTAGCCCTTTCAGGAGATCCGGAGGATATTCGAAGGACGGACGAGAAGGTTCTTGAACTTTTTCCACACGATAAATCATTGTGCCGATGGATTGAGATGGTTCAGGACAAGGTGCACTATCAGGGCCTTCCTGCAAGAATTTGTTGGCTGGGGTATGGCGACAGGTCGAAATTCGGACTTGCGATCAACGAACTTGTTGCAAAGGGTGAGATCTCGGCTCCCGTCGTTATCGGACGTGACCATCTCGATACGGGGTCGGTTGCGTCGCCCTATCGAGAGACTGAGGGGATGAAAGACGGGAGTGATGCCGTCGCGGACTGGCCCATTTTGAATGCTCTCCTGAACACCGCAAGCGGCGCCAGCTGGGTTTCTGTCCATCATGGTGGAGGCGTGGGGATGGGACTGGCAATCCATGCCGGACAGGTGATCGTTGCCGATGGAACCCGGGAAATGGCAGAACGACTGGAAAGGGTGCTTGAAAACGACCCGGGAATCGGTATCGCCAGACACGCCGACGCAGGATACGAGAGGGCACGGGAGAATGCCAGGAAGTGGGGAATTGACTTACCAATGGATCATCCGGGACCAAGGGCCCCCGTATCCCGACAGTTGTCGGGATAAGCTCCCCACGGGCAGGCAAGATATGAGAGCCAAAAGCCAAGAGCCAAGAACCAAGTATCAAGAACCAAGTATTAAGGACCAAGTGACAAGTAAGGAGTCAC
>JAZGBI010000079.1 GCA_036476315.1 Candidatus Neomarinimicrobiota bacterium
GTGGACCCATCAGACCACGAGGAAAGTCACATTGGATATTCAAAGTCTGAGATTCAATACGGCCATTTCCCAGCTGATGATTCTCGCAAACCGGCTGAAAGAACGCGAAGAACTTCCCAAGGAGGTTGTCGAAACATTCGTTTTGTTACTCAGCCCGTTTACGCCACACATCTGTGAAGAACTGTGGGAAATGATGCGTCATGATGAATCTTTAGCGTTCCGGGATTGGCCTGAATATGATGAAGAACTGGCAAGGGAGGAGCTCGTAACTATTGCTGTTCAGGTGAATGGCAAGCTCAGGGCAGAATTTGAAATCGGGCGCGATTCTGAGGATAAGAAGCTGATAGAGGCAGCTCTAGAGCTTAGCAGGATTCGGGCATATACAGATGGTAAGGATGTGAAGAGAACGATTGTCGTAAAAAACAGGCTGGTAAATGTCGTGGTGGAGGTAGAGGGAAAAAGGAAATAGTCTCTGGAGTACTAAGTAGACATAATATATATTATACGCAACTTGGGCTGGTCAACTAGTGGGGTGATGCCTCATCGCTTCGTTTTCGGCAGGCCAATTTCTTGAACCTGGCCAATTTTTCCTTCTCTCCCATCAACATCAACGTATGGGAATCTTTCAAGGTCGTATCTGGATCGGGATTGAATACCATCTCCCCGTTTTCATCGATCACCCCGGCAATGAGGATCTGAAACTCCTCTCTTAACCTCGATTCGCGAATCAACTTTCCGCTGTAACCATCAATATTCTTCACCATGATTTCTTCCATTAGGAGATCAACGGAACGAGTGGGTGTCGATATTTCCACCGAGTCTTCCACGTATGGTGCCACTGCCAGTTCGGCCATCTTGTGACCCCCGGCAATGTACGGGTTAACTACCTTGTTCGCCCCTGCACGCATCAACTTCGGTACGTTTTCCTCAACGCTGCATCGACTGGTAATCAAAAGGTCCGGATTCAAGGTACGAGCAGACATGGTGACGAACAGTATGTCAGAATCCGAACTGAGTACCACCACCAGGCCAGAGGCTTCCTTGATATTCGCCTTTTCCAGCGTTTCATCGGCCGTGGCATCTCCCTGAACATGGATGTAATCCCTTTCCGCGATGGCCCTGATCTTCTCATCATCCGATTCTATCACCACAAATGGAAGTGACTGGACGACCATGTATATGCTGTCAAGGAGCGACCACTCCCCTCCTCCCAGTATCCTGAAACCGACCGTTGCGATAAGAAGGGTTCCGAAGACGAGAAGAAGAATCCTTCTGAACCGTGTGAGTCTCCTCTTAGATTTCGACTTCCATTCCGTCATAAGCCAAGTCTATCGTTCCGTTGAAAAACCTGGAGACCACAGTGACAATGTCCGTCTCCAGAACTTCCGGATAAAAATGTGTGAGAATGAGGCGCTTGCATCTGCATTCCGACGCAATCTCTCCGCACAACGTTGGAGTCAGGTGTTTTTCATGTCTATCATCATCAGGAAATGAGCATTCCAGAATGAGTACGCTCACATCTTTTGCATTTTCAATAAGTTCCCGACTCTTGCCCGTGTCACCGGAGTAGAAAATGTCCTCACCACCGGGAGCTGTGAACCGGTAGGTCACGCTATGCTCAGTGTGCTCGGAATGCCCACATGCGATCTCCAACTCCTCCAGCACAACGTTCTCCCTGAGCACCTCCTGGATTTCTATATCCAGTCCGACCGGCATGACCCAGTCTCCGTAGATGTCCATTAGTTTTTGAAAATAGCTCTTGAAGCCGGGTGGGCCCATGATTTTCAGACTTCTCGGAATGGTGACTCGCGAATCATGTTTGAAAGTGAAGAGAAGCGGTATCATGTCAAGCGTGTGGTCCGGATGGAGATGCGTATAGGTGATCACGTCTATGGTGCGATAGTCCAGGCCAAGAGTGGCCATTTGCCTCAACGCCCCTGAGCCTCCGTCGATGAGGATATTGTGATTGTCAGTCTGGAGAAAGTAGCCGCTGTTTCCCCTGTTTGGAAAAGGGATGAGGGTACCCGAACCGAGAACGGTCAGTTTCATAACTCGTCGGAACGCGTTAGATCTCGATATGAGATGGAGTGATGCGAAAATGGAGACTGAATAATCAAGTCTTCAGAAGTCACTCCACTGCTCCAGGACTCCAATACTCCATCTCTCCAATCCTCCAGCACTCCACTACTCCCGTCCTCCAAGAATCTATACTCGCTCTCTTGCTTGATTCGTTTTACGGGACACAAAGCACGAATGCGCTCAAACTTATTCCTGAGTTTCTCTATTTTGACAGAATAGAAGACTGGTACCCCCAACAGGGCTCGAACCTGTGACCTTTGGCTCCGGAGGCCAACGCTCTATCCAAACTGAGCTATGGGGGCATCGACTGAATTTACTACGAAAGAAGCACTTATGGAATTTCAAGACGGAGGGCCGCTTGCACGGTATTGGCCACGAGCATGGCGATAGTCATGGGACCTACCCCCCCGGGTACGGGGGTCAAAGCAGCTGCGATACCCTCAACACTTGAGGCGTCCACGTCCCCGGATAGATGGTAACCCTTTTCGGAATCATCCGCTATTCTGTTCATTCCCACATCTATGATGATCACTCCTGGAGAGATCATGTCACCTGTAATCATACCAGGCGCCCCTGCTGCCGCCACGATGATATCGGCTTGCCTGGTGAAATGACCAATGTTCTGAGTCCGGGAATGACATAACGTGGTCGTTGCATTTCCCCTCTTTCTTTTGAGACTGAGCAACAGCGACATGGGACGACCCACAATCTTACTTCTCCCAACAATCACCACATGCTTACCTTCCGTTGCAATCTCATAATACCGAAGAATTTCGAGAATGCCTTTCGGAGTACACGGAATGAAGCGAGGCTCCCCGACGGCAAGCCTTCCGAGGTTCTCCGGATGGAATCCATCCACATCCTTTTCCGGCGATACCTCGTAAAGAATCTTCTGGCTATCCAACTGGTCAGGCAGAGGTAACTGAACCAGTATTCCATGAATCTTAGGATCTTCGTTCAATCTGTGGATTTTATCCACCAGATGATCCTGATTTACATCTGCCGGGTAGCGATGTGTCTCGGAGTACAATCCGAGATTCTTGAATCGTCTCGTTTTGTTGCGTACATAGATTTCCGACGCAGGATTTTCCCCCACCAGAACGGCCGCAAGTCCCGGAACCGTCTCCTTCGATTTCAGTTTCTCTGTTGTCGATCCCAGCTGGCTGTAAACATGTTCTGCCACCTCTTTTCCCTGTAAGATTCTTGTTTCAGCGCGACCCGCCATTACGAGCAATTCCTCCTGGATTTGCCTGACTCATTCTTCGACCGTAAAAGATACTCTAACGTTTCTTGGCTCGTGAGAAACCTGCCTTACCCAACGCGATGGAGTGTTCATGAACACCTTCAGATCCCTGCTCGGTGAAATGCGAAGTAATATTTCACCGGGTAAATGTCCTTTCCCTCCTTAAGAGACCCCACGGGTCAAAGGGACTCCTTGGACGTGGCGAATCTCGAGATCCTCTGGATAATTCAGATCAAAAAAGCCCTGACATCGAATCTGCACATCGTAGATCTGTCAGGGCAGCAAGTTTTCTTGTGCGCCTTCTTGAGCGGCTAGGATAGGACCATCGTCTCGTCTATGAATTCCACGAGTGTTGCGGCTTTGTCTTCAACCTGTTCAACGACACTATCCCGGTCTCTTCTTACCGAAAACAGGTCATCGGTGATGCTCATCGCGGCAAGAATGGCTATCCTCGTTCCAGACTGCGTCGATGACAGGGATTCTTCTACTTCTCTCATTTCTTTGTCGACGTAGCTGGCAACATCAGCGATATAGTTTGAATCGGCTTTCGCCTTGACAGTGTACTCCTGGCCAAATATGGATACTCTTACCAAGTTTTGCTGCTCATCTTGCATGTCTCACCCCTCGTTATCCATGGTTGGAATCAGACGAAAGTCTAAAACTCCTCAAGAAGATCGAGAAGATTTCTGATCTTTTTTTCAATCTTCTTCCGGGACTCCTCAGGAAAAGAGATCTTATCCCCTGCCCCCTGCTGGCTGATGCGAGCTCTGCTTAATTCTTGCGAAAGTTCTTTGACTCGCTTTTCCAGGGAATCGAAATTGGGAAACGAAATTTCCATCTACCGTAATTTAGCATCCAAATCTTTTGAAGCCTTGGAAATTATCTTCGAGATGATGCCGTCCACCTCCTCATCGGTGAGGGTTCGGTCAGTCTTCTGAAAGAAGAGATTAAACGTGAGACTCTTATGCCCTTCCTCCACCTGATCCCCTTCGTAAAGATCGTAGATGGAGACTCTCCTTAATGTCCGGGTTCCGCTTTCTCTCAGGAGCGACTCCATGTCTCCTGCCGAAATATCGCTCTTCACCATGAACGACAGATCCCTCGATATACCCGGATACTGTGAAGCGCCAACATGCCGAAAGGGTTGAGACCGAATCTTCCTGACGGTTTCCAGGGTCAGGGCAAAACCCCACACATCGATTTCAATATCAAAGTTAGCAAGTATGGAACCGGGAAAACGACCGAATTGACAAACGGACGGACCGTCACCGGTCGCGAGAGCCAGACCCGGGGAGAAAAAGGTGTCATGAGGCAGAGGTACAAACCGGTAATCGTGGAGCCTGAGAAATCGGCTCAAGGATTCCAGATAACCTTTCAATGCGAAGAAATCGTTCTTAAGTGGTTCTCTTCTCCACTGTTTGGGACTCTTCTCGCCGCACATCACGCCGCCAAATTCCTCGCGCTCAGCACACCCCGTCTGAGAGCTCTTGTCACGAACGAAAGTATCGCCATGTTCGAAAAACGCCAGGTTATGTTCACCTCTCCTCAGGTTGAACGCTACCGACGCAAAGAGACCCGGAAAGAGCGAAGTTCGGAGGAGGGACATTTCGGTACTCAAGGGATTTTGGAGTCTTACCGCTTTTTCAGCAAAAAAACCTTCCACTTGCTTCGGACTCAGAAGACTGTTCGTCACCGTTTCGTTGAAACCGAGACCCGCGAAGAACCGCTTGAGTCCTGTGATGTCCGTCAATGGATCTCCCACATCATTCCCTAACCACCCCTTGTATGAGAAATCTGGGACAATCCTGTTGTACCCGTACACCCTCGCGAGTTCCTCCGTCAGGTCAACGGGGCGCAGCAGATCCGGACGGAACGTGGGCGCCTTGCATTCGTAACCCCCGGGGGACTCGGAAAAGGATATTTCCAATCCTTTGAAAGTCTTCCTCACGAATTCCGGCTTAAAATCGATCCCGGCAATGGCGGAGGCGTTTTCGTGACGAAAGTGGATCCTCGGCGGCTCCTTCTGAAGCGGATATACATCGACCACTCCCTTGAGAACCTCACCTCCGGCTGTCTCCGCGAGGAGAGCCGCTGTCCTGTCCAATGCTCTGAGGAGTCCTTCGTAGTCGGTTCCCCTCTCAAACCGCTTGGACGCTTCTGTCCTGAGGCCGAAAGATTTGGCCCCCTTCCGTACAGTGACGGGATCAAAATATGCGCTCTCGATCAAAACGTTCTTCGTAGCTTCTGAGACTTCGGAATTTTCTCCTCCCATAATTCCCGCAAGGGCAACAGGATTATTCGCGTCGCAGATGAGTAAGTGTTCCTCGCTCAACGTCCGGTCTTCACCTTCGAGAGTTACGAGCGTTTCGCCTTTCTTCGCCGTACGTACAACGATTTTTCCCCCGGCAATTCGGCCAAGATCAAATGTGTGAAGAGGATGCCCCATCTCCATCAGCACGTAATTAGATACGTCCACAATATTGTTGATAGCCCGCAATCCCACAATTTCAAGGCGGTCTTTCATCCAGGACGGGGAGACCCCAACCTTAACATTTCTCACAATGCGGCAGGCGTACCTGGGACATTTCTCCGCGATTTCTATCTCTACCTTAATCAGGTCGGAGGCGAGATCGGATGATTCCTCAAGGATTAGCTCCGGGTATTTGAGCTTCCGGTCGGTGAGAACCGCAATCTCGCGGGCTATGCCCAGATGTGACATACAGTCGGGACGGTTGGGCGTTATCTCGATGTCTAGCGCTTTCCCTTGAATAACGACATCCGATTCCAGTCCGGCGTCGGTGAGGAGATCTGCAACCTTATCTGGTTCAAGGGAAATGTCGACAAATTCTCTGAGCCAGTCGATAGAAACAATCATACGAATTGTCTCAGGAAGCGAACGTCACTATTGAAGAACAGTCGAATATCGTCAATCTGGTATTTCAGCATGGCCAGTTTCTCGATCCCCATGCCAAAGGCATAACCTGTCCATTCCTCCGGATCGTAGCCCACGTGTCTGAAGACCTCAGGATCGACCATCCCGCACCCCAGAATCTCCACCCATCCTTTGTTCTTGCAGGCTGGGCAGCCACTTCCTCCGCAAAGAAGACACGAAATATCAACTTCGGCGCTCGGTTCTGTGAAAGGGAAAAAGCTGGGTCGAAACCGGAACTTCACATCGTCCCCGAAGAATTTCCCCACGAAGAATTCGAGGGTCCCCTTCAGCTCGGCAAACGAAACACTTCGGTTGATGTAAAGTCCTTCTACCTGGTGAAACAGACAATAGCTCCTGACGCTAACGGCCTCGTTGCGGTATACCCGACCGGGGACAATGACACGCAAAGGAGGCTGTTCCTTTTCCATAATATGAATCTGGGTATTGGAGGTGTGCGTTCGAAGGACCACATCTTCCGACACGTAGAAGGTATCTTGCATATCCCGGGCCGGGTGATGCTTTGGTATGTTGAGGGCTTCAAAATTGTGGTAGTCGTCGTCAATTTCGGGGCCATATGCGACTGAAAATCCAATGGATGTAAAGATATTCTTCACATCCTGCATGGTATGCTCGACCGGATGCAAAGTCCCAAATCGTACAGAATCACCAGGAAGATTGAGATCAAGGTGGGTGGGCTGTGTCTCGCTTTTCGAGACAGTCACTTTCCGCAGCGCGGCAATTCGATCTTCAATTTCCTTCTTGAGATTATTGAGAATCATACCGGCCTCGGACCGGGATTCCTTCGGTTGAACAGGCACCTGATCAAATAGCGAGGGAATTTTTCCTTTCCGCCCCAGATACCGTATCCTCAGACTGTCGAGAGCCTCCATGGAAGCATCCAGCTGCTCCACTTCGCGGGCAAACTCCCTCCCGGCTTCTTCGATCTGCTTCAGTAACGGCACATCGATTGTCCTGTGATGAACATAAGGATTAGGCAGAAAGTTGTCGGATCGTTTCAGATGGTCGAGGCAAATCCGCTTACGAAGAATCGGCGAATTACTTCACGGGAAAGCAGATTGTCATCTACTTGCCAGAAGCCGCTCGTACGATGGCGGTGAACGCATCGGGTTCGTGAACGGCCAGATGGGCCAGCATCTTGCGATTGATTTCGATATTTTTTGCCTTCAGATCGAAAAGCAATCTGGAATAGGAGGTACCGTTGAGACGGGCAGCCGCGTTTATTCTTGTGATCCACAATCTTCTGAAATTTCTCCTTCTCAGACGACGATCTCTGTAATTGTACAGCATCGCCCTATCAACAGCGTCCTTGGCGGTTTTGTACAGACGGCTTCTGGCACCGTAGTAGCCCTTCGCCTTTTTCAGTATCTTCTTATGTCTTTTCTTACGAGCAACCGAACTCGATACCCGGGTCATGATTTTCTCCTAGATTCCAAGCATTTTTCTTACACGATTCTTATCCGCCAAACTCACATTATTCTTGCGCCTCAATTGGCGTTTTCTGTTTGGGCTTTTTTTCTTCAACAGGTGTGTCCGGTTCGCCTTGTTCTTGCGAATCACCCCTGTCTTCGTTACGGAGAATCTCTTAGCTGCTCCTCTCCTCGTTTTCATCTTTGGCATGTCAACTCCCAGATTTCGGTGCCATCATAATGGAAAATCGTCTTCCCTCCAGCTCACCCCTCTTCTCAATTTCAGCCACACCGTCGAGGGCAGCCTGAATTCTCTTGAGTAAGTCCTCTCCCAGATCCTGCCTTGCCATTTCCCTACCACGATACATGATCGTTATTTTTACCTTGAAGCCCTCTGCGAGGAATCTGGTGGCATTGCGAATTTTTGTCTCAAAATCATTGTCGTCAATCCGGGGTCGAAATCTAACCTCTTTTATCCGAATTACATGCTGTCTTTTCTTGCTTTCGTGGTCCTTTTTCTTTTGGTCATACTTAAGCTTTCCATAATCAATGAGCCGGGCCACGGGTGGTTTTGCATTGGGCGCCACTTCCACGAGATCCAAACCTGCTTTCTGAGCTGTCTGAAGCGCTTCGTCGAGAGGTACAATCCCCAACTGTTCCCCGTCCTCCGCAATCAATCTCAGTTCGCTTGCCCTGATTCGATGATTTATCCGAATTTTGTTTATGTCGATTCCTTCACCCTCCTTTTGTCTTCAATCTCAGCGACCAATTGGCGAATCAGAGTATCCGTCTTCTTCTGACCCAGGTCACCCAGAAACCGCCGCCGAACGGACACTGTTTGCCCTTTCGCCTCGGCTTCACCCACGATTAACATAACGTTCACTTTCTGCAATTCAGCCTGCCTTATCCTTGCACCAATCTTGTCTGGCCGGCTGTCTATCTCTACCCTCAAACCCGCATCAAACAGTTTTTGCTTCACACCCATGGCGTAGTCCGAAGACTTATCAGAGACAGGCAAGACCACAACCTGTACGGGGGCGAGCCAGAGCGGGAAATCGCCACCACAGTGTTCAATATACACTCCGATGAAACGTTCCAGTGAACCCAGAAGCGCTCGATGAATCATGACAGGCCGCTTATCACGCCCATCCTCATCAACATAGGTCAACTCGAACCTCTCCGGAAGGGTTAAGTCGAGCTGAAAAGTGCTGAGCTGATGATATCTCTGCAGAGCATCTCTTACATTGAAGTCTATCTTCGGTCCGTAAAACGCCCCTTCGCCTGGTTCAACCAGATAATCAATCCCGTGTTCAGTGAGAATCTTCTCAAGTAATGTTTCAGCTTCATCCCATAACTCCTTATCTCCCAATGCCTTTTCTGGTCTTGTACTCAGCACAACCTCTGTTTTTTCGAAACCGAAGGGTTCAAACGCCTTTTCGAACATTTCGAGGAGTGAGTCCATCTCCCGGGCAACCTGTTTCCGGGTGCAAAAGATGTGTGAATCGTCCTGACTGAAACTCCTCACCCGGGTGAGCCCCGAGATAACACCAGCTTTCTCTGATCTATGGAGGCGCCCGAAGTCGGCGAGTCGTATTGGGAGATCCCTGTAGGATCTCAGTTCAGAAGAATAGAACAGGGTATGGGCGGGACAGTTCATGGGTTTAAGGCCGAAATCACGCTTGCCCAGCTTCACGTGATACATGTAGTCACGGAACAGATCCCAGTGCCCGGATGTTTTCCACAATTCCACGTCATAGATTTCCGGTGATATGACTTCCTGGTAGTGGTATTCGCGGTAAAGTTCACGGATGAATCTCACAAGCTCGTTGTAAATGACCGTTCCCTTTGGCAGAAAGAATGGGCTTCCGGGTGAATACCTGTGGAACATGAACAGGCTCAGTTCTTTTCCAAGTTTCCGGTGATCCCGCTCCCTCGCCTTCCTGAGCAATTCCAGGTATCCTTCCAGTTCTTCCCCTGTGGGAAAGGCGGTTCCGTAGATCCGCTGAAGCATCGGGTTGTTTTCGTCACCCCGCCAGTACGCCCCTGCCGTATTGAGGAGTTGAAAGTGCTTGATCAGCCCTGTTGAAGGAAGATGGGGGCCTCTACATAGGTCGATGAACTTTCCCTGCGAATAGGCCGATATCACTTCACCATCTTCGAATTCGTCGATCATTTCCAGTTTGTATGTTTCTCCAAGGTCGCCAAAGAGCTTGATGGCCTCTTCTTTCGAAAGGACGCGCCTTTCCACATAAAGATCTTCATCGGATAATTCCCTCATCCGCTTCTCAATCCTGGCGAGGTCTTCCTCACTGAACGATTGATCCACGTCAAAGTCGTAATAAAACCTGTTCTCTATGGCTGGTCCGATGGTGATCTTTGCATCCGGAAAGAGCTCCTTTACCGCCTGTGCCATAAGGTGGGCCGTGCTGTGAAGAAGAAGGTGATGGCCTTCCTCTGAATTGGCGGTCACCACTTCAAGTTCCGAATCCGCCTCCAGGACTCGATTCCAGTCTCTCAGCTCGCCATTCACCTTAACCGCGAATGCGTTCTTCGTCAAACTGGGATCTATGTCCTGGAATACTTCAGAAGCGGGTGTACCGGAAGGATACGTGCGCGGATTGTGTCCTGGGACTGTAACAGTAATCTCTTTCATACTGAGCGGTCATCTGATCATCTCGGCGAGATAAATAAGGCGTCGTCGAAGAGATCCTCTGGATGTGGGCGATACTGGACTTGAACCAGTGACCTCTTGCATGTCAAGCAAGCACTCTAACCAACTGAGCTAATCGCCCCGGTTCGTTCTGGAGCCAACAAAATCACCGGTAACCTTCCCGACACTGTTCGGGACAAGGCACTCCCCTCCTGCTCCCCTGCCAGCCCTCATTCTTCGGGAGCAGGCTGGCGATCCCTCCTCGGCGGCAGAGGGCGGGCAGGTAACCAACTGAGCTAATCACCTCAGATTTCTCAGGTGCCAAGCTATGTATCACGGAAAAACAAACCGAGGAAAATTAAAACCCCTGTCGTCCTAAAGTCAACATAATGTACACGGTAAAGTCTTGACTGTCCTCAAAATCCGGGAGGGGCCAGGGTGTTGTCATATGTCACCTGATCAGTGAGCACTTCCACCGCCTTGAGAATGGCAGGATCATCGTCGAATGAGGACGCGATCCGGGCATGATTCCCGCCAAGGATAGAGGAGAACTCCCTCTCAAGACCAATGGAAAGAGATTCTCTTTCCACGTCGAATCTGTCGACGGTCGCCTCCTCAAAGTCGTCAAAGTACTTCTCGAGCACATTGAGGGAATGTTCCAATCGTTTGTTCTCGTGGACGGTACTATCCAGCGAAGAGATAAACGACCTAAACTGTTTTTCGCCCTTCATATTAATCCGGACATCTTTTGACTTGACGTATTCTCTGAACTGTGTGAGGATCATGTCATCGATTATGACCGGGATTCTCATCTCGTTGTCCAACAAATAGAGAGTCGCGAACTTGAAGAAGAGGCCTCGTCTCCAGCATTCCCGGGTGAGAGGGGGGGGTACTATTGCACGATCCAACAGAATGTCGGGCGTGATGCCTCCGTTGGCCCTCACCTCCCTTCCTTTTCTTGTAACAAAAATTGAATCCTCTTGAGCGGTACCCATCATGATCTCTTCGTCGAGATAATCTGGCTTCTGGATGAGCCTGCCGGAGGGCATATAGTATTTCGCCGTCGTCAGTTTCAGCGATCTCTCCGGATCCAGGGGATAGACTGACTGAACAAGTCCCTTTCCGAATGATTTGAATCCGATGATGATGCCGCGATCGAGATCCTGAACTACGCCTGAAACGATTTCACTGGCCGAGGCGGTTCCCCCGTCAATCAGGACAGTTAGGGCCATGGATGAATCCACGATAGGCTCCGTCTGCGAAACAAACTCACGTTCTGCTTCGTCGCTCCTCCCCTTCGTGTAGAGAATTTCCGGACCCTTTTCAATCAACATATCCAGGACTCGAATTGCAGCATTCAGCAATCCACCCGGATTTCCCCGGAGATCTATGATATATTTGTTGACGCCTTGTGCTTTCAGGCTGGTCAATGCTTTCCTCATTTCAACGGGCGAATTTCTGGAGAATCGAGATAGTCTCACGTAGCCAATGTCGGTCCCGATAGTTCCGCTGTAGGAAACGTCTTTAACGGCAATATTGTCCCGGGTCAGCTCGAAGTCCAGTTCATCAGGTTCACCGAACCGTCGGATGGTGAGAACAACCATCGTCCCCTTCTTGCCCCTGATCCTTTTTGCCGCGTCGTTCAGGTTCATACTTTTCGTTAGCTCGTGGTCGATAGCCGTGATCCTGTCCCCCGGGAGAATGCCCGTCCGTTTTGCGGGAGAATCTTCCATCGGGGCGATGACCGTCAACGAATCGTCTCTCACCCCTAATTGGATTCCCACGCCGCCATATTCTCCCTTTGTGAGCACATCAAGCCCATCTCTCTCTTCCTTTTCGAGAAACGCGGAGTAGGGATCGAGCTTTTCGAGCATCCCCCTAATCCCGGCACTCGCAAGTTTTGCCGGGTCGATCTGATCGGCGTAATGGGTTATGATTCTCCTGTAAACTTCGTACACAAGTTTCCAGTTTTCCGAGATGTCCCTGTAAAGGTCTGACTTCCCTACCAGAAAGGAGATGAGTGTCAATCCCACCAGGCTTACCAGAACCGTCTTCTTGAAGAAATTCATTCTTATCATCTTTCCTTTTTCCGTAAAGATCCGGCTTTCTCCAGTTTCTGAACAATTTTTCGGTGAATAAGTTTCACATTCATCGCCCCGTCAACAACAATATATCTTTCAGGATTTTCCCGCGCAAGGGTTTGGTATCCATTTCTTACCCGCTGGAGAAAGGTGTCTCCTTCTTTCTCCATCCGGTCTGTCCCCTTTCCCCTTAGCCTTTCAAGGGCGGTTCGAACTGGAATATCCAGAAATATGGTCGCACCAGGAACCAACCGGGCGGTAGCAAACTCATTTATTTTCTTTAACCACTCGATGGGGAGACCCCGTCCATACCCCTGGTAGGCCAAGCTCGAATCGACAAACCGATCGCAAAGAACGGTGGTTTCCTTCTCAAGATTGGGCAAGATGACTTCATACGTCAGTTGAGCCCGGCTGGCGCTGAAGAGGATACTCTCTGTCACGGCATTCATGGATCTGTTCTCTGGATTGAGCAGGATATTCCTGATTTGTACGGAAATATGCGTCCCTCCCGGTTCTCCTACCAGAACCGAATCCTGTCCCCTCTCATCAAGAAAATCCCGGAGAAGTTCTGCCTGTGTCGACTTTCCGCAACCATCGATTCCTTCAAACGTGACAAGATGCCCTTTCATACTTTCACGTCCCACCTTCGGGAGTCTGAGGCGTGAAAGTGGACGTTAGGATCATCCTTTCCGATGACGAGAACAATCTCCCCACGCGGTTTCACCTTGCCAAAGTGGGCTTCGGCATCGCTGAGTGTCCCCCGGAAAACTTCTTCGTGCATTTTCGTTAACTCCCTGCAGACGGAGACAGGCCGGTCTCCCATTTGCAGCCGGCACTCTCTTATCGTCTTTGTCAATCTCTTAGGGGACTCAAAAATTATTACCGTTCTCTCTTCTCGAGCCAGCTGGGACAGTCTGGCACGTCTTCTCTTTTTCCTGGGAAGAAAACCTTCGAACACAAAGCGATCCGTCGGCAGTCCTGACAAGACGACCGCCGTCGTCAGGGCCGAAGGACCGGGAATGGAGGTTATGCCGATGCCGTCCCTTATGGCTTCCCTTATCAAACGGTATGCGGGATCGCTGATGCCCGGCGTTCCTGAATCTGTAACCATGGCAATTTGTTCGTTCCGTTTGAGTCTTTTCATGATCTGAGGAATCCTCACATCGCGATTATGCTCAAAATAACTCAACAAAGGTACTCTGATATCATAATGATTCAGCAACTTCCTGGTTCTGCGTGTGTCCTCTGCCACAACCAGATCGGCCGCCTTCAAAGTCTCCAGGGCGCGAAGCGTAATATCGGTGAGGTTTCCGATGGGTGTGGCGACAATATATAAGATGGATATGCTCCGGTATCCTCAGTTCTGGATCAAATCGACTGTCTTGCGTATGATCTCCATACCGAGGTCGATTTCGTTTCGCGAAATGTTTAGCGGTGGACGAAAACGGATGGACTTCTTCCCGCTGCCGAGAATGAAAGCACCGTCTTCCAGGATCAGCTGGAGGGCCCTGTCCCGAGCAGTCCCACGGGGCAGATCGAACGCACACATAAGCCCCCGACCACGAACATTCGATACACTTTCGGGAAAATCGGCCTGAAGTGACCTTAATTCGGCCAAAAGATACTCTCCTCTTGTTGAGGCAGCGTCAAGCAGATCTTCATCCCGCATAATCTCCAGGTACAGCGTGGATCGTACCATGTCGGTCAGGTTTCCCCCCCAGGTTGAGTTGATGCGGCTTGACTCCTTGAAAACATTGTCCCCGATGTCATCTATCCTGGCGGTAGAAACGAAACCACAAACCTGTGACTTCTTCCCAAAACACATCAGGTCGGGAACAACTTCGAAATGTTCCCACGCCCACATTTTTCCCGTAATCCCCATGCCCGTCTGGACCTCATCGAAAACGAGCATGATGTCGTTTTCATCACAAATGGTTCTCAATGAGTCCAGAAACTCCCCTCGAAAGTGATTATCACCCCCTTCCGCCTGGATGGGTTCTATGATCATGGAGGCGATATCTTCGCCATGTTCGTGAATCACCGATTTTATCTGATCAAGTGCCCTTTCTTCGAGCAACCTTACCCGTTCAGAGTTCTCCTCATTCAGGGGGAAGGTGATCTTCGGGTTCACAATCCGTGGCCAATCAAATTTTGGAAAGTACGCAGTTTTCCTTGGGTCTGCGGTGTTGGTGAGAGACAAGGTGTATCCCGTCCGTCCGTGGAAGCATTCTTCGAAATGGATAACTTTTGAGCCTATGTCGGCCGCCTTCCCATCTTTCGCGAGATTCTTCTTAACTTTCCAGTCGAAGGCGGATTTCAGGGCGTTTTCGACGCCCAGTGCCCCTCCCTCAATGAAGAACCCGTATTTGAAAAACCCACGGATGGCCACCTCGAAAAAGGTTTCAACGAATTCAGCCAGCTGTGTGCAGTAAATGTCAGAATTTGTCGGCTTGTTAACGGCAGCCGTTGCGAGACGGTCTGTCGCTTCCAATAATCTCGGGTGGTTGTAACCCACGGGCATGGAGGCGAACATGGTGAACAGGTCCAGATATTCCCTTCCGTCACGGGCATCAACGATCCAGGAGCCGTGGCTCTTCTCCAGAGCGATGATGGGATCAAATCCATCCGCAGGAGTGTACGTTTGCAGAATCTGCCTTACCCCGCGGGGAGCTACGGTGGTTGACTTTGTCAATCCTTCAGTCACTGAAATCTCCGAATCTTATACCCTGAGCAAGTGACATACGCCCACCCCAGTTGATGGTGTTTGTCTGACGTCTCATATACGACTTCCAGGCGTCGGAGCCTGATTCCCGTCCCCCTCCTGTTTCCTTTTCCCCTCCAAAGGCTCCTCCGATTTCAGCTCCGGAGGTTCCCACATTAACGTTCGCGATCCCGCAGTCGCTTCCGCCATGTGACAGGAACTTTTCGGCGTTGCGCAGATCGGTCGTGAATATGGAGCTCGACAGTCCCTGGGGAACGTCATTGTGCTGTTGAATAGCATCTTCCAAATCGTCGTATTCTATCAGATAGAGAATGGGGGCAAATGTCTCCTCCTGTACGACGGGAAAGTCATTTTTCGCTTTAACAAGTGTTGGCTCAACATGGAAACCAGGTCCGTTAAGGACTTTTCCTCCGTAGAGGATCTCTCCCCCCTCCTTCTTAATGCGCTTAAGGGCTTCCGCGTAAACCTTGATAGCTCCTTCATCTACCACGGGACCCATCAATGTCTCCCCATCGAGAGGATCCCCTATCTTTACCTGCCGGTAGGCCTCGATAATAGTCTCCGCCACATTCTGAAACATCTCTTTGCGAACGAATACACGCCTTGTGGAGGTACATCGCTGGCCGGCGGTGCCAATGGCGCCGAAAACGATAGCAGGAATGGCCGCCTCAAGATCGGCCGATTCGTCTACGATGATCGCATTATTCCCACCCAGCTCCAGGATAGTCCTCCCGAGTCGCTCTCCCACAATGCCACCTATCTTTTTCCCCATGACGGTGGATCCGGTGAATGAAATCAACGGAACTCTGCTGTCCCTGACCAGGCGTTCACCCACCGTACTTCCTTTTCCAATGATGAGGCTGAAAACCGGAGGATAAGGGGACGACTCCATCACATCGTTCAAGATGTTCTGAACCGCAATTGCACACAGAGGAACGTTGGAGGAGGGCTTCCATACGACCGTGTCACCACAGACGGCGGCGATGAAGGCGTTCCAGGACCAGACGGCTACCGGAAAGTTGAACGCCGTAATGACTCCCACGGGGCCCAGAGGGTGCCACTGTTCGTACATCCGGTGCAGAGCACGTTCGGAATGCATGGTCAGACCGTATAGTTGACGGGAGAGCCCGACGGCAAAGTCTGCAATATCAATCATTTCCTGGACCTCACCGTCTCCTTCTTGCTTTATCTTGCCCATTTCAAGAGCGACGAGACTGCCCAGGAAGTCTTTTTTTTCCCTTAACGCATTCGCGATCTTTCGCACCAATTCACCTCGCTTTGGGGCGGGAACTTGGCGCCATTCATTGAATGTCTCCACAGATCTCATCACCAATTTCTCATAATCATTTTCGGAACAGTGGTAGACAGAGGCAATAATCTCTCCGGTAGAGGGATTGGCGGAATCATTCCTGCCCGCGTCGGTTGTTTTGGACCATTCATGTGGACCTGAGCAAGCCCCGTAGTTGGTGTCATCGATACCCAGTTGTTTCAGGAAATCCATGGTCATCTCTTCAGAAATGATATCTGCAGATTCTACGCAACGAACTATAGGAGCACTTATGAAAGCAGTCAAATTTAGAGGGGACGGGGACTATTTTCAAGCGAATTGGGCGACGCTGCAAGTAGGTAACATCGCATGGCAATTGTCCGCTACGTTCTCATCGTGGAATTACCTCGAGCGTAGTTTTCTCTTTACTTTATCTTGAACGCAAGAAAAGTGCAAGATCAAGAATTCACTGCTTGAGTGGACAACCGCCATTCAGATTAACGGCTGATGGCGGGGGACGAGTTTACGGTAAATTGAATTCGTCCGGACTTCGTCCGGATTTTATCGAGCGATGCTAAGCTCAATGAATACCCACCAACAAACCGGCTTGTGGTGGATTCTGGATCTACATGCCGATGCGTCGGAGCGCCGGGTCAATCAGCCAGAGCCAGTCGTCCAGAAGAAACTCCAGACGGATGGCCAGAAGGGCAATTCGCCCCATCACCGTGTAGCCGAAGGCAGCACCAAAAGTGACCATGAGAAACCAGATGCCCAGCTTTGCCGTCTTTCCCACAATCCCCTTGTGTTCGATGGAGAAGAAGAAGTAGACGAGGGCTGAAAGGACCCCGATGACAAGTATCAGACTCTTTAAAGAATCCCACAACTGGAACGATCCGGCCATATCCGTAGCCCAGAGGGTGACAATCGTATTCCGTATCTGGCTGAGAAAATCGGCGTGGAGATACCCAATGAGGCGAATACCCGCTGTAGTGCCAATAATGAAAGCTAGAGGCCACCGGCTGATCCACCCCCCTTTCGGCGACAGGCGCATGAGGAGCATGACACCGAGAATCAACGGAAAAATGTAAACCCACTCCGCATCCGCCCGCAGTCCGGGCATTGCCCAGCTGTTGATCCAGACAGGAAAGAGTTTCCCCAGCAGGTTTGGGATGATGGTCGTCCAGAATCCTACCACCATCCAGTAAGCAGCAGAGACGCCCACAACCACGGATTCCGCTATCTTGTAGAGGGAATTATCTTTGTAGAGGAACGACAGGATGAAGAGGGTGAAAAAAGCCGCCACCCAGGTCCCTACGGTTCGCGCAAGACTGAATCTGTATTCGGTCTGCTCTGGGTTGGCAGCAACGGCCGCTGCGTAGTCGCGTGGCAGGGCGTTTTCGTGTCGCGTCCAGCGGTGATCCGGATCCGGGTCATCGGAGTTTATTTCGACAGCGCGCACATAGACCTTGCCCATTCCTCTATCGGTCAACAGTGCCCGACCCACAAGGAACAGTCCCCCCATAAGTCCCACGATAATCCACGTGAGGGTTCGACGATCCATCAACGGCGCTCCCGCCTCTTCTCGACAACGAAGATAATGTTCGCCAGGATGATGAGAAGGATGATCAACAGGTGGGCGACGAGCTGTGGACCCATCCGCCGTTTGGCTTCCAGATATTTCGGGTCGGGATGTTCACCTCCGTACTTGTCGATGACCAGTTTTTCGTATTCTGCCGCGCCTTTGATGGCGCCCAGAAGACCCGGCAACTGCTCAGGAATGTACGGATAGAGAAGCGGGGCCTGAACACCGGTGCACCCCGCCACCAACTTGACCTTATCCGGAAAAGGCGTCACCGCGTACAGCACCCACTCTTTCGTTCCGGGATAACCGGCACTGACATTGATCACAAGTTCGAAATCCTGCACACTGTGAATATCGGCCATCATGGGAATTTCATCGATATTGGTTCCCTTGTCATCCGTGGTATAGAGTTCTCTCAGATCGGTGATGACAACCTTTATGACACCCTCATATCCCGGTTTGTAGCCCAGGTTGACGTAGTCTTCGCCATATACAAGATGAGGAAAGTCGGCATCGATCACTTTTCTGACAACGTCGTCGATCATCTGAGGACCCACTGGCCAGAGGGCCATGAAGAAGATTTTCAGCTTCTTTTCCGCGCAGTGCTTCACGAACGCTGTGGCCATAGGACCCAGTTCCCCCTCGCTGGCCGGATCGAAATCGAACGAGAGAAGTACCGGATCCCCCTCGTGCAGTTCCTCAACGGCCTGAAAGGTCGATTCGGACAGCATTGTGGGAACTTCCGGAAAGGCCTTTCCCGTCTTTCCGACAACATAGACTGGGATGGCAACCGCAAGAAACATCAAGAGGAAGATCCACCGTTTATCCAGGTTCTTCAGGAATTCAAACACAGCTTATTGCTTACCCGTTCCGAGGTATGACCGGTCGATGCCGAGCAGGACCCTTAGCGAAGTGGAGGCGATCCCGAGGGCTATGCCAATCATGATTGCCCGGTTGCCGGCGGTATTTAATACACTCATAATGTGGATTGTCAGGTTTTCGATCTTCAATCCACTCAACGAATCGGGCAGCCATGCCGTAAGGTAAACGCCCGCGAAAGTCCGGCCCAGAAGGATTATGAAGGCGGTGCCAAGGAGCAGAATGGCCTCCACATTTTTTGCCCGGAATGCTCGAAATGCCGCGGAAGCGATATAGAATGCCAGCATGGCAAACATAGTGGCTGTGAGTGGTTTGAACGCATATTCGTAGAGCCACCAGAACGGGCTCCCAATTTCCCGATATCCGCCAGAGAGAGCGACTTCCGGGAAATGAGGATTGGGATTGACTCCCACCTTAGCCAGACCCACAACCAAAGTGATCAGAAAAGCAGCCAGGGTAATTCCCGAATAACCCCATCCGCCTTTTCTGTCGGACACTTTCTTCAGGTGGATTTTCAGGAGATTACCGCCGCCGAGGACAAAGGCAACGGCGGCAAGAATATCAAACCAGATTGCGGCTATCTCACCCCACCCCTGGGCGGCGGGGATGAAGTAAGCGACGATGAGAACAAATCCCCCCAGTGCGGTGATAGTCAGTGGAACTGCTCTCTTCATACTCTCTTCGCCCCTATGTGAGGATCACTTCTTTGAGAAACCGAACCGCTGAGATTAGTGCAGAGCCGAGCGGCGACTCGACCCCGGCCATGGTTCCAACGGTATGCATGATGACGCCGGCGACGATTCCAATCGCCACAATGGTTTTTCCCACATCCTGCCCTTTGAGACTGCCGAGTTGACTGGGTTCACCTGAGAGGTAGGCGGACGCTGCGAAGAATTCCTCCCCGATAAGGGTATAGTCACAGGCCGCGACAAAGAAGGGAAGTTGCGCCGGCATGGCTGTCCCAGCCACCTGAATTGCGCCTATAGTGTTGCCCATCTCGGCAAGTATAAGAGATTCGGCAAAAAAAGCTCCCATGTAGAAACAGGCTGCAGGCTTCTCCCTGACCATCAACCCTTGAGCGTATGCCACGAAGCCAAACTGTTCATCGGTAACATAGTATATGAGGTCCGGGTTATACGCGTCCGGTCGTCCCGCGGAGAGGTAGGCCGCCTCAACGGCCTCTCTGGCCGCAGTCATGACGAGTGAGCGAGTCGTCGGCACTTCCACCGTTGCTTCCAATTCCGCGGCAATCTTTGCAACGCGCGACAGAACGGTGATCCCTGCGATGGTCTGAATGTCATTCATATCCTGGATTCCCACAATGAACAGACATGACCGACCCATCTCCGTGGCTCTCCCCACAGCCTCATCCACGGCTTCGAGTCCCGCTATCTTCCTGATGTTGATCGGTTTTCCTCTCCGCGCTCGATCAATCCAGAAAATAACCGATCCACAGAAGACGAGCGTAATGATGCTAAAAGGGAAACGGTTGCCGTCAAGCCATTGACGCGCTGGCGAGACTGCGTCGACCGTGTAGGCGGGATCGGACTGTGCCCTCTCTCTTCCCACAGCAACCACCTGGAAAAAATAGCTCTCCTGACGATCCAGTTTTTCCGCAGTGAATGCACGTTCCCCCGCTGCCACCTCACCGGCCAATTCAAAAGGACCTTCAGGATAAAGTGAAAAGAAGATCCTGTAGTTCTGAACGGTCGTTTCATCCCCGGGGGAAAGACGCCAGGTGAGATCAATTTTTTCACCGTGATCCCATGGGTGGTCTCTGGCCTCGAGATTCCCTGGTGGCAGGATGATAGCTTTCGCCTCTGCTTCAACAGCGAGAAAAACGATCAATGTTGCCAGAAGATATGATCCCTTCATCCGTTTTCCCCCTCGATCAATTCAACATTGGCCCGGGGAATCGTGACGGGCTCTCCAGAATCAAACACAACTTCGAGAACCCTGGCCCTGGACCCTGAATCGAGAACCCGGGGTTCCGAAGGCAGTTTGTGAATCTTTCCGATACGACCAAAATACGGATCGCGTATTGCGCGAACAGGGTACCCGATTTCCAGAATTCCAGCCACGCGTTCCTCATCTCGAGGTCTGGGAGGAACGGTGGAATCCGCGGGGATGATTACCGAGGGCCGAATCACACCCGCACGGATCTGAGTTGCGCCGTTGATGGATGCCTCGGCTCCTTCCCGTGATTTGAGAAGATCAAAGGTCCGTTGAGCCATTGCTATGTCGCCAAAACCTTCTGTAACAATAACAGTCAACCCGAGATTCTCCGAACCAGTAATTGCCACACCCAGATCGTACCCGAGAAAATCATTGAGGTCTTCGTCATCGATTCCTCCGGCCACAATACCCGACGCGCCAATTTCCACCGCTTTTCTAATGGCATCTCCCGTCATGCGTGCCCCACCCACGATAACGCAGTTTTTCATCTCTTCTTTCAGTCGATGAGCCGTGAGGCGTTCATCGGGTGAATCGCAAGCCATCCTCACGGTCCCGAATGTTTCACCTCCAATTCCGAATATTCCCTGGATGAACGAAACTTCCGATTCGATAATTACTCCCTGTTCTTCTATCACTTTAATCACTTTTCCCGGAACGAAAGCCAGAACGTTCACGGGATGCGGTGGACCGCGCATAATGAGTTGTCCGGTTACTTCTGAGATGGTCTCAACGGTACCCTGCTGTTGGCACTCGCACTGATTCTTGAACAACCCAAAGATCCCCTTCGTGCGGGCGAGGAGATCCCCCTCCTCCAGTTCTTCTCCCACCTCCACGAGGCAGCACTCCGGCACATCAGCCGCTGGAACAGAAAGAAGGTTAGCCAGATTGACAGGGATGACATCGCCAGGCATCAATGTTTCCGCTACCACCTGCGTTGCGTCAACGGTCTCTCCAACCTTTACGAGGACTTTCCCGTTTATGGGCAGAATTCTTTTCTGCCGGATAGAGGTTCGCTGCGACACTCTCAGACCGGGTGTGTATGAATGGGCCTTGAGCGATTCCCCATTCGAAGATGGACTTTCCACGCTCAGGTGGCTCGCGGAATCAGTGGGTGGGAGATATAGATCGAGATCCTGAATCCACCGACTGAGTTGATTTCTCCTCAATTCCTCTTCATCAACGAGTTCCAGAGGTCTGCCCCGGCCGTCAAGGATCAGGCCGACAGTCCCTCCCCGAACCTTTCTTGTTACGCGCTTGCCGGGACCACCACCTGCATCGAAACTCTTTGCGGGTTCTATGACTATCTCAGCAGTTTCTTCCAGTCCCATGGGCAACAATTTCAACTGCCCAAATTGAATCTCACCTGATTCGCTGACCGCATCGCCCCTGATCGTGTAGGAAAAACACCGCTTCCCGGCCTTGCCTCTTCCTGCCGGTGCAACCACGGTTCCCATGTAGATGAGACAGTCCTTCTCAAACACTTCCATGGCTGCCCGGGAATGAACCTGCGTCATCACACCCAGATGGGGCATCATGAAAATGCTGTCTTTGGCCAGTGTCGTGACGCCCTCAGGCTGGAAAGCGTCGATGAGAAGCATAGCGGTCTGATGCATCCGAGGGGCATGGGATAGAACCCCTCCTGAGGCAACCAGGAGATCCATTTTCATGCTGTCTACGATTGTCTGACCGCTGATCTGCTGACTGAATGTGTCGCCCACCGACCTTTGTTGCTGAATCCCTCTGAGCGTTGTTGCGAACTCCTTATGTTGCGCATAGGCAAGTCTCAAAGCCTCCCGGGCAACCGCCTGCTCAAAAATCAACGCTTCCATTGACTGGGGTATTGTGGTGGGACGTATCATCTTGTTTTTCACCCGGTTCCGGAGTTCCCCTTCCTCCATCTTCACATGCACCCACCGGAGAATGTTGGGCAGGGTTGCCTCCGCACATACATTGGCGATGGAATAGCTCATTCCAAGGTTGGCACTCACCGTCCGGTTAAACGTCCCCTCAAATACGCTGAAGACGTCGGTAGTCGCCCCGCCTATATCCACACCCACCACGTTGATATTGTGCCGCTGGGCGATTGTCTGAAGGATATTTCCCACGGCTCCCGGAGTGGGCATGATGGGCGCATCCGTCCATTCCATGAGTTTGCCGTAACCGGGAGCGTGTGCCATGACATGTTCAAGAAACAGGTCATGGATGGCGTCGCGGGCCGGTCCGAGGTTTTCTCTTTCGAGCACGGGGCGAATGTTGTCCACAACCGTCAATGCGAATTCGTCGCGAAAAAGTTCTTCGATGCTGGGGACCGCATCCCTGTTACCGGCATAGATGATTGGCAATTGATATTCGGCTCCGAACCTTGGTTGCGGTTTTGCGGGTGCCACCAGCTCTGCAATCTTCACAACGTGAGTTGTGGTGCCTCCGTCCGTTCCTCCGGATATCAACATCATGTCTGGCCGCAACTCACGGATTCGTTCAATCTGCTCATGGGGTTTGCGCTGGTCGTTGGAGGCGATAACATCCATCACGATGGCACCAGCGCCCAGCGCCGCCCTCTTTGCACTGGCTGCGGTCATTTCCCTGATAACACCGGCCACCATCATCTGGAGTCCTCCGCCGGCACTCGAAGTGGAGATATAGAGATCGCATCCTTCCCGGTTCGTCGAAGGGCGGATGATTCCACCTTTGTCGTCAATAAGCCTGCGCCCGGAGAGTTCCGCTACCTCTGTCACAGCGTTAAGGACGCCCACGGTTACGTCGGCGAAGGGTTCTTCTACCGTCGAAGGTGCCTCACCCCGATGTGTCTGGCGATAGTGCCCATCAATTCTCTGAATCAGAATCGCCTTGGTCGTGGTGCTGCCGCAGTCTGTGGCAAGAATGACGTTCACTGTTTCTGGATCGATCTTCGTACTGGTGGAGCTCATGAAACTTTCTCAGCTGACGCCTTTTTCTCCCTTTCGGAATGGAGCTCCTCAAGGGCCTCGATTCGACCACAAAGGTAGTCGACGCTCCCTCGCTTTTCGAGAAACTCCGTAAAATTTCTATATCCTCGCGGGTCGAGAACCGTGGTCACAAAGGGCTGGAAGAAATGTAAGACCTGGGAGCCGAGATAATTCAAGGGTCGGAACATTTCAAGAAAAAGCAGACTGGGCGTGGCCAGGTGACGCCTGACAATTTCTTCACACACCCGGTCCACGGTCCCTCTTTCAGGATCTGTGGGCACGGCGGGTCCCGGAGAATCCACTGCGAATGCGTGTTTGAACCATTTCACAATCGCCCAGATTCCCTCAGTTGTTTTCTGATCGTTTCCACCACAGCTTCCCGATGTCGGCCGAAGAGAATATTCATCCCCCGATACACATCCAGCCTGGATGGTCGTACCCTCGAAGAAAGATAAGCACCCCGGTCGTCATTCAGGAAACGCCTCACTTCGCGCCATCGGTATCGCTGGGTAGCAAACAGGTATCGAGCCGTGATGCCTTCATTGTTAATAATAAAGCGACTCGGGAAATAGAACCGGTTCAGTGCCAACAACATGACAACGCATGCGAGACAGCTCCACAAAACGTTTTGGAAGGAGAAGTAGATAAGAAAAGCCATTACCAGAATCGCACCTGAAGCGCCGACAGCCGCGCCAACCCGCTCTCTCGCTGGATGAACGCTCCAGATGAATGTCTCGCTGCCGTTATCCATGGCTCACCAAAGTCTCTCTTGTCCCGGGAATAATAATCTGAAACTTACGAATTCTATGCCACCCTCTGAAACATCTCACTACAAAATGTTCTCCATGGAACCTCTCCCCCCTCAGAAATAGCTTAACGTGAGATACAGGAATGTCATGGGGGACGCCACGCTTAGTGAATCAAACCTGTCGAGGACACCCCCGTGGCCGGGCAAGATACTCCCGGAATCCTTCACGCCCATGTCCCTTTTGACAGCAGACTCAGCAAAATCACCCAACTGTCCAAATAGTCCAACAATCAGGCCAAGAGCGAGAGCATCGATACCAGAAAGCGATACCGCGGATTGGCTCGATTCCAGAAGACCCATTCTCCACACCAGAAGATAGAAACCGACAGCCGATACGAGACCCGCTACGCTTCCGGTGATCGTTTTCTTGGGACTGACTCTCTCCAAAATCTTTTTCTTACCCCACTTCTTGCCGAAGGCATAAGCAGCAGAATCAGATATCCAGAT
>JAZGBI010000080.1 GCA_036476315.1 Candidatus Neomarinimicrobiota bacterium
CTCAGAAAGGTGGCCAAGGTTCGGCTGTCCAACGGTATTGAGGTGATTGCCTACATACCCGGTGAAGGCCACAATTTGCAGGAACACTCCATTGTTCTGATTGAAGGGGGCAGAGTCAAGGATCTCCCCGGTGTACGTTATCATATTGTGCGGGGAACGATGGATACGGCGGGTGTCGCCGATCGTAAAACGAGCCGTTCCCGTTATGGAACCAAAAGGCCGAGATAACGATGAGAAGACGTCGACCTGAAAGGAGAGAAGTTCCGCCGGATCCAGTTTACGGTGATGAGATGGTGCAGAAGTTCATCAACAATGCGATGAGAAAGGGGAAGAAAGGGATAGCCGAAAAGAATTTCTACCAGGCGATGGACCTGGTCTCTTCAAGGACAAAGGGCGATCCTCTTGAAATGTTTCATAAAGCCATGAACAACGTAAAGCCCCTCCTCGAGGTGAAATCGAGGCGGATTGGTGGAGCCACCTATCAGATTCCCATGGAGGTACAGAAGCGCAGGGGTTATGCCCTCGCAACGCGCTGGATTCTGGCCAGTGTCGGAAACCGAAAGGGTCACAGCATGGCTGAAAACCTGGCCGCCGAGTTTATCGATGCAGCCAACGGCGAAGGCGGTGCCATTAAGAAGAAGGATGACACCCACAGAATGGCAGAGGCCAACAAGGCGTTTGCACATTACCGGTGATTAATATGAATCCCACGAACCTCGCAAATGTTCGCAATATCGGAATTCTGGCTCACATTGACGCCGGGAAAACAACCACGACTGAACGAATTCTGTATTACACGGGTAGAGTTCATCGGATGGGAGAGGTACATGACGGCGCCGCCACCATGGATTGGATGGCGCAGGAGAAAGAACGGGGGATCACCATCACCTCCGCGGCCACTACGACTTTCTGGAACGATCACAGAATCAACATCATCGACACTCCCGGTCACATCGACTTTACAGCCGAGGTTGAGCGGTCTCTCAGAATCCTTGACAGCGCCGTTGTCATTTTCTGTGCGGTGGGAGGAGTTGAACCACAAAGTGAAACCGTATGGCGTCAGGCGAATCGCTACAGAGTTCCAAGGATTGCCACGGTGAACAAGATGGACCGCACGGGGGCCGATTTCCGCCATGTTCTCGGGATGATGAAAAAGCGTCTAAACGCGAATCCCCTTCCCATTGTGCTGCCCATCGGGAGCGGCGAGCTATTCGCTGGACTTATCGATCTCATCAGCATGAAAGCCATCATTTACAATGAATCGACATTCGGCGTCGATTTCGAATTCACAGACATTCCCGAAGATATGAAGGAGGAGACCGAAGCCGCCAGGCATCATCTGGTGGAAGAGTGCGCCGCTTATGACGAGAGCCTGATGGAAAAGTACCTTGCCGACGAGGAACTCTCCATAGAGGAAATCAAACAAGCGGTAAGAAAGGGTTGTCGGGAGAACGCATTCGTCCCCGTCCTCTGTGGATCCGCCTTCAAGAATAAGGGTATCCAGAGGCTGCTGGACGCAATCGTCGATTTTCTGCCGTCTCCCCTGGACAGAGGCGAGATCATAGGTCACGCTCCGGAAGATTCTGAAATTCTGTTAAGTCGGGCACCCTCAACCGACGAACCATTCAGCGCTCTCGCTTTCAAGATCATGACGGATCCGTATGTTGGGCGTCTCACTTTCTTCCGTGTCTATTCGGGTTCCATCACCTCTCGCTCAACCGTGTTCAATGCGACCCTCGGGAGGAAGGAACGCATTTCACGTCTTCTTCTCATGCATGCGAACAAGCGGGAGGATAGAAATGAAGTGGCGGCAGGGGAGATTGCCGCGGCTGTTGGACTGAAGCTGACAAAGACTGGGCACACCCTGTGTGACGTGTCGTCACCCATCATTCTGGAATCCATGGATTTTCAGAAGCCGGTCATTTCCGTCTCCATCGAGGCTTCCAGTAAGATCGAACAGGACGCGCTTTCCATGGCCCTTGCCAAACTTACGGATGAGGACCCCACCTTCGTAATCGAAACGAACCAGGAAACGGGTCAGACGGTCATGTCAGGAATGGGTGAACTCCATCTTGAGATACTCGTCGACCGTCTCAAAAGAGAATTCAAGGTGAACGCCAGTATTGGGAGACCTCAGGTTGCCTACAAAGAGACCATCACGCGGGAGGCCGAAGCGGAGGGGAAGTTTATTCGTCAATCTGGCGGTCGGGGACAATACGGGCATGTAAAACTACGGGTATTACCGAACGAGCCTGGGATGGGATACCATTTTGAGAGTAAAATCGTGGGAGGGGTCATTCCCAAGGAGTACATCCCGGCTGTCAATGCGGGCGTCCAGGAGAGCCTGAAAAACGGTGTGTTGGCGGGATATCCCATTGAGGACATTCGCGTGGAGTTGATTGACGGGTCGTTTCACGCGGTGGATTCATCGGAGATATCGTTCAAGATTTCGGGGTCGATGGCGATTCAGGAAGCCTGCATCAGAGCGAAGCCGGTATTGCTGGAGCCCATGATGAAAGTGGATGTGGTTCTGCCTGAACAGTATCTTGGAGATGTACTGTCTGATCTCACGTCCAGGAGAGGTGAAATCAGGGGGACGGATCACAAAAAGGATGCGGTGGTTGTCCACGCCGTTTCTCCACTCGGTGACATGTTTGGTTACGCCACGGCCCTCCGTTCCATTACCCAGGGCCGTGCTGTCTTCTCAATGGAGTTTGAGCAGTACGCAAAGGTTTCCCCTTCGATCAAGGATAAGATTATTGAAAGAGTCCGGGGCAACGGTTCCGCCGGGACCAAGTTTAGAGGAGGGCGTCATGGCAAAGGAGAAGTTTAAGCGAACGAAGCCGCACGTGAATGTAGGGACGATCGGTCATGTGGATCACGGGAAGACGATGTTGACGGCAGCGATGACGTTAGTTTTGAGCAAGC
>JAZGBI010000081.1 GCA_036476315.1 Candidatus Neomarinimicrobiota bacterium
CACCCAGCTTTTCCAGGAACTTGTGGTGGGATATGGTTTTACCGACTCGTCCTCCATCTCTGGGGAGGACTTGTCCGCCGTCTTTTGGGAGGATCATCAGAGTCGCTTCAATAATTCTCCAGAACATACACATCGCCGACTTTCCTGGTGAGACTGAAATAGATTGTTTTGCCATCGAAAGACCAACTCGGGTAGTCAAGGATGAGGTTTGCTTCGACGAAATTTGTTATCTGCTTCACCTTCCCTGTGCTAACAGAAACCAGGCAAAGGTTCTTGTGGTCGCGGACAAACAGTATTTGGTCCCCGTTAGCTGGCGACCACCGAGGATGAGAGTCTTCGGATTCACCTGATGTGATCTGGTTCGGCGTACCACCTTCGGAAGGAACGATCCATATGTCGCGCGTGCCTTTCATCTCAGCTTGGAAAGTAATGTATCTTCCATCAGGAGACCATGTGGGAAACCAATCCCTTGATTCGAGAAACGTAATTTGCTTTGATTCTTGATGTTCTAACGAATATATCCAAACATCCTGGTTGCCATCTTTCACAAGGGAAAATGCGAGTTTCTCTCCATTGGGAGACCATGCAGGAATATTACCCTCGGGTGCAATTTCTCGAACGGTAACATCTCCCAACTTCTGTGTAACGATTTTCTGATCCTTTTGATACACAATTTGTTTTCCATCGGGAGACCATTGCGCGGAAAACACAGCACTCTCAGCAGAAGTGAGTTTCGAAAGCACCCTGCCATTCAAATCCATAGTCCACAGCTCTACTTTTCCACTTCGATCAGATTGAACAAGGAGTGTTTGTCCATCGGGCGAAAGATGGGGATAACCCTCAGAACTTGTTTCGAATGTCACCTGACGAAGTTCTCCGGAGGACAGAGTAAGCTCCCAAATGTCCGCAGTATTTCGGAGCGTTGCAAAAGTAATCCGGCTCCCATCCGCCGCAGCACTAACATTGATATCATCGCCCTCTCCGATCGTGACGCGCATCGGCGAGACAGACGTCTCGTGAGCCGATGGGGAGAATAGCACCTTCCAGATATTCATGATCCCGGTTCGTGCAGACGAAAACAAGATATGTTTCCCATCAGGTGTCCAGGCTGGTCTTACCACAAGACTATTCTCGTCAGTAATCTTTATCCGTTGACCTCCCGCCGAGGGAATCACGTGCAGGTCGTAACTAGGAAATGCTCCAGAGCCGTAGACAATCCATTTGCCATCCGGAGACCAGCTCGGTTGATAATCAAAATCCTCGTCATCGGTCAATTGTGTCGGCTCTCCCCCCTCTGAAGGAGTAAGCCAGAGATCCCACTGTCCGCCCCGGTTCGATTGGAATGTGATGTCCTGGCCATCAGGCGACCAAGCAGGGTAGTATCCATTGTCAACGAGCTTTACAGGGGTACCGCCGAGAGCCGGCACAAGAAAAATATCTCCTCCTTTTCCATTGATGTACGGTGTGAGCGACCCCTGACCGAGTACAATGGAAAGCCTCCCACCGTGATCTCTTGACGACACGAAAGCGAGTTTGCCCCCGTCGGGGGACCAGCTAGGCTGTGCATCATCCGCATTGCTATCGATGACCCAGATTGGTTTACCACCACCGAGAGGAAGAACGACGATATCCAGATTCCCCCGTTCATCAGTGGTATACGCGACGAATTTTCCGTCAGGCGACCAGGTCGGTTCATCCTCCAAACCGGGGCCAAATGTCACTTTGGTCAATTTTGCCTCAGCACGTACCGACTCTTTTCGGCTTTCCGTCGTCAAGAAGAGTCCAACCACAATTATTAGAATCATGAGGAGAGCAGCACCCACGTATGACTGGGGCCGATTTCTCCACGTCAGCTTGCGTTCTCTTGCTCCTGGTTTGGTCTTTCCAGATTCCAGGTCTCTCTTCAACTTCTTCAGATCGGCACCCAGATCGTCCGCGTGCTGGTAACGGTCTTCCGGTTCTTTCTCCAGAGCCTTGTGGATGAAACGATCAAGCTCCTGGGGAATATTGGGATTCAACGTGGTAACGGGAAGGGGAAGGTCATTTACAATAGCATACAATACAGCCGCATCGTGTTCTCCTTTGAAGGGTAGTTGACCGGTAGCCATCTCGTACATCACCACACCAAAAGAAAAAAGGTCGCTCCGGCGGTCCACCTTCAACCCTTCCGCTTGCTCCGGTGACATATACGCCAAAGTGCCCAGGGTACTTCCTTCCTCCGTAACCCTTGTCACCCCTTTCCGCTTCGCCAGGCCAAAGTCCATGATCTTTACCAGACCATCCTTTGAAATCATTATGTTCTCAGACTTGATATCCCGATGAATTATTTCATTGCTGTGTGCGGCATTTAGTCCTTCAGCCACGGGAATGACGATATTCAATAGTTCCTTTGTTCTCAGGGGTCCCTTTTCCAACTTGTCCTTGAGCGTCTCACCTTCAACATATTCCATGGCGATGAACGTCTGCCTGCCCGCCGTGGAGGGATCCTCCGCGTCCTCAATCGCAAAGACGGTCATGATATTAGGATGGCTAAGAGCAGACGCAGCCTGGGCTTCATAGAGGAACCGGGTCTTATCCTCTTCATTAGCCAGAAGATGGTGGGGTAAGAACTTGAGAGCGACGGTTCGTTTGAGCTTCGTATCCTCAGCCTTGTACACCACACCCATCCCACCTTCACCGAGTTTTTCGATGATGCGATAGTGAGAGATTGTTTGACCGATCATGGACAACACCCCCCGCTTTCCCGTCTAGCCGCCGGACAGGCGCTCTGCCTCAGCGGGGCCACCGCTAAAGCGGGATAAACAGGCATCCCGCCTTCGCCCAGCTTTTCAAGGACCTTGTAGTGGGAAATGGTTTTGCCGACTTGTCCGCCGTCTTTTGGGAGGATCATCACTCTGGCGATCAAAGTTTTCCGCTGAATCTTTGCTTGAATGCTTCGTGACGAATCTTCACTTCCGAAAGGAGGGTCTGAAACTCTTCGGTAGTTCGAATACTTTCAAGTAGTGGATCACTGTCTATATAAGGATAGTTGAAGAAGCCTTTGCTTGAGGCTTTCAGACTCTTCAAGGCTAGATTTGTTTCTCCTGCCAGCGCATAAAAGTGGGTGAGTCGATAGAGCATTTCATGATCAACGATGTTTCTTTCTTGCAAAGACTTTGTGATGCTTCGAACACGCTTGAAATTTCCTCGTGCAGCCTCCTTGTACGCTTTTCCGAAGAGACTCCAAATGCTAGATGGATCGACCTTCTGGCAAGAATCGAAAATAGCAGATGCCCGCTGCCAATCCTTGGAATAGTAATACGCCATCCCCTGGTAAAAAAGCGAATGAACATCAACAGGTTGTCCAGCAGCATTGCGCCGCTCAATTGTGCTATCCACCGACGAGACCGCAGCGAAGTATTCTCCTTTGTAGATCAAGGCCTTCGTTATTTCAATCTGGTTGTCAAATGGGCTGACATATCTGGGATCGAGTGCCTGTGCACGTACGTACATTTCGATCGATTCATCCATCATCCCACCATATCGATAGACATAACCAAGACTCGAATAGAAGTCCGGGGAATTGGGATTCACGCTGAACGCTTGCTGTAACAGAGCGGCAGCTTCGTCAATCTTCCCGGTCTCTGCATAGAGATTCGCAAGTCCGGAGATGGCATCCGGAAGCTCGCTATTCAATCTGAGGGCTCGGTCATAAGCTCGCTCTGCCAATTCATAATCGCTCTCCCAGGCTCCAGAAAACTGGGCATACGTCTGATATGCCAAACCAAGGGAAGCCCAGGCCAGTGAATAGGTTGAATCCAGCTGAACTGATTTCTCCAGGAGCTGGATCCGATTGGCCCAGTCAGTAGCGGTCGTCAATGGACTTGCTACTGCTTTGAGGAAATACTCGTAGGCAAGGGGATTAGAAGGCACATCCTTTCTAAGTCTTACTTCTTCCTCCGGCGACAAATGCAACTTTAGACCGGCAATGATTTTCCGTGAGATGGAATCCTGGACGGTGAAAATATCCGAATACTCGACCTCAATAGGCTCTCGCCAGACGATTTCGTTCCGAGAAACGTTTACAAGCTGAGCATTGAGTCTGAAGCGATCCCCTTCCTTCATATAGCTGCCGGTCAAGACAACTTCCACGTCCAGATCACGAGCCACTGACGAAAGATCAATCTCAGCACCGTCGTACTTGCGAATGGCGCTTGATGGACGAACTACGACACTCTGAACGTAGTCCAACTTTGTGATAATTTGATCAGCAAGCGAAAAGCCAAGAAAGTCTGTTCCGGGGTCATTTCGAACACTTCTGAATGGGAGTACTGCGACCTAAGATAAGACGACTGAAGACTCTATCCTGGGAGACCGTGAAGTGAGGAACCACAGGCCGGCTGCAATAAATAGAACTAAGACAGAAGTAGGGACAAGCCAAACTGGCGTCTTCTTTGGTTCTCTCATTCCCGGAATTTGTGCTTGTGTGGTAGTTATTCGTCCCGATTCTAAGTCCTTCTTCAACTTCTTCAGGTCTACTGCCAGGTCATCTGCATGCTGGCAACGTTCAGACGGTTCCTTTTCGAGCGACGTATTTACGATTCTTTCAAGCTCTAATGGCACGGCTGTGCGCAAACCTGTTATCGGCTCCTGCTCTTCATTCAAGATCGAATAAATTACCGCCTGCTCATAATCCCCTTTGAAAGGCAATTGCCCTGTGACCATCTCGTATAGGATAACCCCGAGAGACCAGATATCTGTTCGGTGATCTATCTCTTCTCCACGCGCTTGCTCCGGTGACATGTAGGCCACCGTACCCACAGTGGTGCCTGTCTTGGTGATCTTTGTCCTCCCGCCTAGCTTGGCTAAGCCAAAGTCCATGATCTTCACTTGGTCTTTCTCAGTCAACATAATGTTAGCGCTTTTGATGTCCCGATGAACGATCCCTTTCTCCTGCGCCTCCTGCAACCCTTCTGCAATCTGAATGGCAATGTCCACCGCTTGATCTAATTTCAACGGGCCTGATTCTATTCTCTCTTTTAGACTCTCTCCATCAATATAAGCCATGGCAATGAAGGTCTGCCCTTCCACCTCGTCAATTTCGTGCACAGTACAGATATTGGGATGATCCAATGCCGCAGCAGCCTGTGCTTCGTGAATAAGGCGGGTCTTTTCTTCTTTACTTCCCACCATGTGCGGAGCGAGAAATTTCAAAGCTGCGGTACGTTTAAGTTTGGTGTCCTCGGCTTTGTAGACTATTCCCATTCCTCCCTCACCCAGCTTCTGAAGGATACGATAATGTGAAATCGTTTTCCCGATTTGAATCGCCATGGTTATGCCTTCAGGTCAATCAAGGATTTTGCCCCGCTTTGCGGGATCCCGCGGTGATGGTGGGAGATGGTTTTTCCGACTTGTCCTATATCTTTTTGGAGGATCATTGGGACAAGCCTACGGCTTCCAGCAACCCAGCAAATCTGGGATCGGAGCGCACAGTATCGAGAACTGGATCTATCTTGAGATAAATTAACAAGTAGGACCTCTCTTCAAGGGCCTTTTCCAACCAGTCAAACGCTGCATCTTTCTCACCAAGACCCGTGTAGATAGCCGCGATGTCGTACGCAGACACATATCTGCGCCTTGATAGCTCGATCAATTCCTGAAGAACCTTCCTTGACCTTCGAGACCTACCCGCTACCGCGAAACTGTAGCCAAGCATAGCTAACATATTTGTGCTGCTTCTGTAAGAAGACGTTACGTTTCCAAAATGCGGGATGAACTTCTTTAGATCCGCCAGGGTCTCCTTCGCTTTTTGTCCCTTATCCCTAGCTGCCCTATGCTCTCCCATGATTTTCAACCACTTCGTGCTCCCTCCGTAGAGCTCTATCGCCCTTTCAATCTCAACAGTAGCTTCCTTATACCTTGACTCTTGGTTGTAAGCTTGACCAAGAAAGAAGTGGGCCACACCGAAGTTTGGGTCCATTTCTAGGGTTTTTCGATATTGGTCTACCGCTTTGTCATGCTGACCCTGAAAGTAGAACTGGAGACCAACACTAAGGTTTATGACGAGCGATAGTGGATCTAGTTTGCACGCTCGTTCACTCTGAAATGCAGCTTCATCAAATCTCCCCAGCGGGGTCAAAAGGTTAATAGCATACCAGTGATGTGCCATCGCATAGCTTGGGTTAGACTCAATAGCGCGCCTGAATTCTCGCTCGGCACCTGACCAATCCCAAGTGTAAACCGATTTGAAACATCCAAGGGAGCAATGGGCTTCAGCAGAAGTGTTATCGATCGCCAATGCCTTCTGCGCTGCTTTCTCAGCCTTTATCATAGCCTCATTCGGGGACAATGAGCTATAGATTCCAAGTGTAATGTAGGAGTCGGCCAGGCCAGCATAAGCCGGAGCGTAGTCGGGATCCCGCTCGAGTGCCTTTTCAAACCATTGGATACTTCTCCTCAGACTGCCTTCCGTTCGCTTGTTCCAATGGTATCGCCCCTTCAGGTACAGGTTATATGCCTCAAGATTCTTGGCATGGGACTTGACAAGTGGGGTCCCAAGTCTTCCCGGTAGCTCAGTCTTTAACCTGTCAACAATAGCCCCGGCAATCTTATCCTGGACAGCAAAGACATCCGTTGTCTTCCCTTCGTAGCTCTCTGACCAGAGATGTAACCCGTCTCTTGCATCAACAAGCTGGGCTGTGATACGCAGTTTTTTCCCTGCCTTTCTCACGCTCCCCTCCAATACAGCACTCACATTGAGATTCTCCCCGATCTTGCGAACATCTTGAGCTTTCCCCTTAAACTGAAAAGCAGACGTTCGGGAGGCAACGCGCAGCCTCTTAACTCCTGTCAACGCATTGATGAGTTCTTCTGCCATCCCATCGCAAAAATATTCTTGATCTTTCCTGGGACTCAAATCTTCAAAGGGAAGGACAGCGACAGAAATCGGCGTTATATCCTCAGCAGTCTGCCGCTTTACCTCCCCAGATTCGAAAGTCCTTTTGAGGTTTCTAAGATCCGTCAAGACCTCGTTCATTTTCTGGCAGCGTTCATCACGGCTCTTTGCGAGACACTTGTTTATTATTGTATTGAATGCGGTCCCCATCCTAATGTGTGAATCGCTCACTGGTTGCGGATCTTCATTCAAAATTGAATAGATAACCGCTTGCTCGTAATCTCCCTTGAAGGGCAGTTGCCCGGTGAGCATTTCGTATAACACGACCCCAAAGGACCAAATGTCTGTTAGGTGATCAACTTCCTCTCCCTGGGCCTGTTCCGGTGACATATAAGCTACCGTCCCCACGGTGGTGCCGACCTTCGTAATCCTTGCCTCACCTGCCAGCTTCGCCAACCCAAAATCAACAAGTTTAGCCAACCCGTCCGTCGTAACCATGATGTTGCCGGGTTTGATGTCCCTATGCACAATTCCTCCCTCGTGGGCCGTCGCCAATCCCTGAGCTACCTGAATCGCCAAATCCACTGCCTCGTCCGGATTCATGGATTCTCGTTTGATCTTCTCCTTCACCGTCTCCCCATCATAGCAGCCCATTGAAATGAACATGCGATCATCATCCGTCTCATCAATCTCATAGACGGTACAAATGTTGGGATGGTCCAGAGCAGAAGCGGCTCGAGCCTCATGAAGGAATCGGGTTTTTTCTTCTTCGTTGGTCAGGAGATGAGAGGGTAGGAACTTAAGGGCTACGGTCCGCTTAAGCTTCGTATCCTCGGCTTTGTAGACGATTCCCATTCCTCCTTCGCCAAGCTTCTCGATGATGCGATAGTGAGAAATCTTTTCCCCGATTTGAATCGCCATGGTTATGCCTTCAGGTCAATCAAGGATTTTGCCCTGCTTTGCGGGATCCGGGTCGAACCAAGTTAAGTGATTGATAGTCAAATGAACACGTTCCAATTTACCCAAGATGGCCGCTTTCCACAGGATCCCAAGTATCAAGTGTCAAGTATCAAGGATCAGGGATCAAGTGTCAAGTTTCAAGGATCAGGGATCAAGTATCCAGTATCAAGCATCCAGCATCAAGTATCTAGTATCCAGCATCAAGGATCAAGTACCCAGTCACCAGTGAACCAGTTAACCAATCGGTACGGTTTCAAGACATGGTTGACACAAGAATGTCAGGACATGGTTGACACTCAACGACTAAACTTAGGGCATAATGACAAAGGAGATTACTTATGCCCTGGAAGGAGTGTAGCCTAATGGAG
>JAZGBI010000082.1 GCA_036476315.1 Candidatus Neomarinimicrobiota bacterium
CAAGAGCAATCATTACTAGCGAAACTATCTGGGCACCCGTCAGGCCTAAAAGGTATTCGGTATTCGTTCGGATGAATTCGATGAAGAAGCGTTCCGTCCCCGCAAGTACCAGGTAGATGAAGAACAACATTTCTCCCGGCCTGGTTCGAGTCCTCAATTTCCAGAGAATAACAAAAATGATCAGTCCCATGGTCGTCTCGTACAATTGAGTGGGGTGAACGGGAGTAGTCGTGGGAGGTATACCTTTGGGAAATGCTATGGCCCAGGGGAGTTGGGAGGCCGTTCCGTAGTCATCGCCTACCAGAAAGCAACCGATTCTTCCTATGGCGTATCCGAGAATCAGGAGAGGTGCAAGAATGTTCGCGAACAATAGCCACGATTCACCTCTTCGTTTCAGAAGGATCGTAACGGAGATCAGGCCGCCAAGCAGTCCCCCGAAAAATACAAGACCTGCACCCAAAACCGCGAGCGCCTGGGAGATTCTTCCCCCGTCAAAGGAAAAAACCCCTGCAATCAGATTTCCTAACGCCTGTATGTTCTCCCACCCGGCCCCTCTTTCGATGGCATAGTATATTTTGGAGCCCAGGATTCCACCCACCGTGGCCCAGAATACGATGTCCGCCGCCAGTTCGGGAGACTTCCCTTTTCTCTTCAGTTCATGCAGTAGTAGAAAATAGTTCACGGCGAAAGCGGTCATCAGCATGAAGCCATAGGAGGGAACCCGGATGGGACCGATCTCGAAAAGAAATGGCATCATGAGAGCTGTTTACCGCAACCGGAACAGTAGCTGTCCTCTTTGGCCAGAGTCGCCCCGCATCGGGGACAGAAATTCCCGGCTGCCTTTTCCTTTCTTGCACTTGGGTGGTGTTGGTTCGATCTCCAGAAAATGTACCCGATGATCACGGACAAAACTCCCACTACGGCCAGAGGCTGATAAGTGGGGAGTCTATACCGTAGTAAGGGAATCCCCCCGGTTACACTCGACGAAGAGGCAGTTGCCCCTCCCGGCGATGTATCCAATATCTTCTGGAGGAGGGCAATGCTCAACTCGTCGTTCGGATTGCGATAGGAAAACGAGACGGTTTTTCTCTTTCCCTGAGAGAGGGAGAGCAGATGGACTCGAGAGTAGGTGAGGCCGTGCTCGTCTCTGAAGGTCTGGGCATCCTCGTCAGACAGCAAGAATTCTTCCGCGGCGAGGGGGTGCTGTACAGCAATATGATAGGCATCGAGCGGATGATTGAGGCTAATCTCGAGTTCGCCTTTGCGAAGCTCTCCCGCACCGAAAGGATTATAGTAGAATTCAAGTTGAAACGTTTCTCTAACCAAGGTGGCAGTAACCCATTTCCGACCGCTCCTTTCTTCCACTGCCACCGGCTGAAGATTGTCTTCCGTATAACTCTGGCCAACCGCCAGGGCCCGGTCGACCTCGTCCGGAACGAGAGTCTCGAATTCCAACGGAAGATAGTCACTCTTGATGGTCCCCGTGTATATCACCAGGATTCCGGGACGGTCATATTCTGGCCATATTCCCACCACAAACTCACCAAACGGTGATCCATCGGACGCAAACAGGGCTATATTCGACAAAAGAGTGACGGAAAGGGATTTGCTGACCGCTTTCATCGACCGAGTTTAGACAGTCCCCTAAGGATAATCAACAGAAAAGGAATTGGAGAGTTTCCTTGTACGGGCCGAAGGGCGTCAAAAAAGTGATACTGGTGTGGGAAATTATTCTGAAAAAACGGCAGCGGAGAAACGGTAGATCGCAGTGTCGGGGCTCTTCCATGAATCTGTCGGCAGGCCTGCCTTCAGACAGGCGTGGTCCAGGAATGATTCGACATCCCAACCCTCCTCAGTGGCTACCTGGGGAAGAAGCAGACCCCTTCTGAGGTCCTTTTCTATGATCAGGCCGTCCTCACCAATGCGGATACCCGACGCGGTTTTGACCACTACGGGAGGTGTCAGAATGGAGATTTCAACGGTCAAACGGGCCACCTCCACGGATGAAATGGCAGGGAATCTTGGATCCCGGGTAGCCGCTCCCACGGCGAGGTCGACAATCTCGTCCTGCAGTATGAACAACGGCTCGATCCGGCCCACACAACCTCTCAATTCTCCTTCCTTCCGAAGGGTAACAAACGTTCCTCTTTTTTCGTTTAAGAGTGCATCCTTAGGTTGTGGCTTTGGTGCCTTGCTTCCGCAGATCTCTGCTTCCAGAACCCACCGAGCCAGAGCGAGCGCTTCCTTTTTTCCTCCTTCTGATATCTCCATCATTCCAGCGAGAAAGCTCCCATGGCGCAGTATCCCACAACCTGATCCTTTGGACCCGCAGTATCCCCTGAGTTGCGATAGTCAAGGACTTTCATCGAAGTGTTCTCTCTCCCTCGCATCATGCTCAGGAAGGCCAGGACGGGACCGAACCCGCATGCCTCGACCTGTCCATTTCCGTAGGCATCCCATAGCCCGTCAAGATCCCCCTCCTTCACAAGCTCACAGAATCTGAGATCGATTTCCTTTGCCTTGTGATACTCGTGGTAGTGGGAAAGATCAGAGGAGATGACCATGGGCACATTCTGATCGAAATATTTTGCCAAAATGCCGGCAGCCACATCGATGATCTCCTTCTTCTGGTGTCCCATTACGATGGGGATAACTTCCCAACCTGGTTTAAGAACGTGTTGAAGGAAGGGAAGTTGAACTTCAAGCGAGTGTTCCTGACGAAAGCCCATTTCGGAAATCATGACACCCTTGACACCAGCGAGCTGATCCCGATCAGTCCGGGCGACATTAACCCTTCCCAGAGGCGTCTCCAGGGCGTCTCCCGAATAGATGGAGAGTCCGTGAAACGCCTCGAAGTGACTCGGTGCGAGAATGATGACTTTTTCAAAAGACTTTCCCTCAAGATATTTGTAGGCATGGGCCGCGGTGGGGCCTGAGTAGATATACCCAGCGTGGGGAACAACGATTCCCAGAAGATTTTCACTCCGGGGAGGGGGTGCCCGGTCAAGGTAGGACTGGATTTCTGATGAAAGACCTTCCCGATCACCGGGATAGAACATTCCGGCTGCGGTTGGTCTTCTCGTTGTCATGACATCCAGACGTCAAATTAGAACCGGATATGGAGATTTCCAAATACGGGGACGGTTCTGGATGCATCCTCCGTTTTGTGGCAATTATCCAATCCAAGTATCACCCCAGAAACCTCCCTCCCCCACTTTCTCGCCGTGAGACTATCTTTATCCTCGTTTTGTTTTGTACTTTTTCCCGATAATGTCGAGAAACAATGAAAAGAAACCTGGTTACGAGATTTATTCAGCTACAGGGCGTTCTTCGTGTAGAAAACCTAT
This sequence comes from Candidatus Neomarinimicrobiota bacterium, assembly GCA_036476315.1. Classification (NCBI taxonomy): domain Bacteria; kingdom Pseudomonadati; phylum Fidelibacterota; species Fidelibacterota bacterium. The sequence continues at coordinate 3,348 of JAZGBI010000082.1, forward strand.
CACCTGAATTGTCGATCAGCAAAGATGGAACAAATGTTATCTACACGTAAAACACATAGATATGGATTTGCCCCCGTTTTTCCGATGAACAATTCACCGGTTGGTCCCTCCCGGGCGGGAGGTTAACCCCGTCTGTCTGACCGCCAGGGAAGCAGTCCCGAAAGTTTTCGAGACATGCGGCCCGTCCAAGAACCCGCAGAATGAGGGGAAGGGTGATTAATTCACGACTACTCATGAATTAATCGGGTCAACAAACCAGCTATGATAAGGCCACAAGTTTTTGCACATCTGAACGGACTAGCGTGTCGTTAGCTGGAAGACAACTATCAGGTCGTACACCATGTGAGCGTACGCCGTAATTCCGAATCCTCTCTCCACGAAAAGAGCTCCCAGCAGTATTCCGGCAAAAACCCTGTAGAAAAACAAGGGAAGACTGAAAGAATCGGCAAAACTCCCCACAAAATGAAAAGCCGAGAAGAGTCCAGCTGAAATCACCACGGCCATGAGGGTTCGCCAGAACCTGGACCAAAGGAAGACGATCCGGAGAAGGAGTCCTATGACGCCGATAGCAACGACTCTGAAAACGAATTCCTCGTACAATCCAGCTCCGATGGCCAGGAAAACCTGCTGTGACAGATCCCTTCCCGTTGTAAACATCAAAAGTGAGGGAGCGAATTTAAGAATGAGATAAAGGACAAAGCCCCAAAACGTTCCCTCCCCTAACATTCTCAGAAGATATTCACCTCGGACGGATGTGATCCTCCAGTTCTTTTTCTGCCAGAGGAAGACCACGATGAAACCGAGGATGAAGACCACGCTGAGAACATAAACGCCCCAGAAACCGAACACGCCCAAGAATTGCCGCAGAAGCACATCGGCTCCGTTTCTCAGCGTATTCAGCTGATCGTGACTAAGGAACAGGACCATCATTTCGTAAACGGCGAAGAGAGGGAGGGTGAAGACAAAACTGTAAAATGGGGAACGGGAAAGGGAGAAGTATGATGGAGGACGGGCATTCATCTGTTCAAGTGTTCAGGTGTCAGGTGTTTGAGTGCTTGTCAATCTATGTTGTTTTGGACGATCCCACCCGCAATACTTGAACACTTTAAAACGTTAGCACCTTAACACATCCTATTTCTTTTCCACATTGAAAAACGTGAGGAACGCTTCCTGGGGCACCTCCACTCTGCCAATCTGTTTCATGCGCCGTTTCCCCGATTTCTGCTTTTCTCTAAGCTTCCGCTTCCGCGTAATGTCACCTCCGTAGCATTTGGCCGTCACTCGTTTACGAAACGGCGGGATTCTCTCTCGCGCGATCACCCTTGAACCAACAGCGGCCTGAATGACAACCTCAAACAGCTGTCGAGGTATCACCTCTTTCAGGCGGCTGCACAGTTCTCTCCCCTTCCCATAGGCGCTTTTGCGCGTGGAAATCAAGGAGAGGACATCGACAATCTCACCTCCGATAAGAATGTCAAGCTTCTGAAGATCACCGCGCCTGAAACCGACGTATTCATAATCAAACGAAGCGTAGCCCCTGGACACCGACTTCAGCTTATCGTAGAAATCATAGACGATTTCTGACAATGGGAGTTCGTACCTGAGCTGAAGGCGGTCCTTTGAAAAATAGTGGGTGTTCAAATATATTCCTCGCTTTGCCTGACAGAGTTTCATGAGGGACCCGATGTATTCCGACGGACTGATGATTTCGGCAATTATGAAGGGTTCCCGAATCTCTTCAATTTCTTCCTGGGGAGGAAGACTGGTTGGATTCTCAATTTCCACACTTTGGCCATTTTTCTTCTTTACCTGATAGCGGACGTTGGGAACCGTGACCAAAAGATTCAGGTCAAACTCCCTTTCCAACCGTTCTTTCACAACTTCCATATGAAGAAGCCCCAGAAAGCCGCATCTAAAGCCAAATCCAAGCGCCGCGGATGACTCCGGCTCGAACACAAAGGAGGCATCGTTCAGTCTGAGTCTCTCACCGGCCTCTCTCAATCGCTCATAGTCCTCGCTATCCGCAGGAAAAAGTCCGGAAAAGATCATGGGCTTGATTTCTTTGTACCCCGGAAGGGGAAGAGATGCCGGATTCTCTTTTGTTGAGAGTGTATCCCCGACCCGAAGCTCACTCACATCCTTCACGCCGACCACCACATACCCCACGTCACCGACTTCCAATCTCTTCGCGGGGACCCGCTTCAGAATAAAATGTCCCACCTCAGTAATTTCGTGCTGGATCTGTTGAGACATGAATGTGGCTGTCATCCCCGGTTCGAATGCGCCGTCAAAAACGCGTATGTACGGAATGGCACCTCTATAACTGTCAAAGGTGGAATCGAAGATGAGTGCCCGCGTTGCTTCACCCGGATTATCCTCGGGAGGAGGGATCCTCTCGAGGATGGCGGGAATGATCCGGTCCGTCCCCTCTCCTGTCTTTGCACTGACCAGAAGAATCTCCTCCGGACTGCAGTTTATTAAGTCTACAACCTGGTCCGATACCTCGTTGACTCGCGAGGTGGAGAGATCAATCTTGTTGAGCACCGGAATCACCGTCAAACCGTTCTCCAGTGCCAGTAAGGCATTGCTTACGGTCTGCGCTTCCACTCCCTGGGCCGCGTCCACGAGAAGGATTGCCCCCTCACACCCTGCGAGCGCCCGGGACACTTCATACGAAAAATCTACATGCCCTGGAGTATCGATTAGGTTAAGAATATAGGTTTCCCCGGTGGGCGTGGAATATGACATCTGGATAGGGTGACTCTTGATGGTGATGCCGCGTTCCCGTTCCAGGTCCATGTCATCCAGGACTTGATCCTTCATATCACGCGAAGAAATGGTGTCAGTGATCTCCAGAAGCCGGTCTGCCAGAGTGGATTTTCCGTGATCGATGTGAGCAATAATGCTGAAGTTTCGAACGAATCGCGCATTCATTATGAGGAATTTAGCTGCACCAACCGGGGGAATCAAAGCACGGTTGTTCTTTCTTCCCAGAATCATCTGAGACTTCGTTTTTCTATACATAGCCCATTTGTTGATAGATTTCAATCTATCCAGTGAACAGGCACTATTTCTTCTTGTCGTTTTCTATACGACTGAGAAAAACGCGAGAAAGACTCACGCCCTGGATAACCCCACGCTTAAACGGGCCGTTTCAATTTGACTAAATCTCGGCGATGTCGTAAACTCTTCGCCTACCGTAACCCGCCAGCCAGAAAGACAGCAAGATTGAGTGAGTGGCGATTCCCGATCGGCGGAGGACAAGATCTATCATGCCTGAGAACCTCGGAGACATCCTTACTCGGTGGACGTCAACGTTCAGCGGGTGGATTTCCATACCGCTCATCGTGATTCTCCTTGGAACGGGCATTCTGGTATCCATCCGGTTGCGCTGGATTCAGTTGAGGAAACTCAACCACAGCTTCGACGTGATTGGGGGAAAATATGACAATCCGGAGGATGAGGGTGATGTCACGCATTTCCAGGCTCTTTCCGCGGCTCTGTCAGCCACCATTGGGATAGGGAACATCGCAGGGGTAGCCCTTGCGGTTCGCCTCGGGGGCCCCGGTGCCCTTTTCTGGATGTGGGTTACGGCTGTTTTGGGCATGGCTTTGAAGTTTTCCGAATGTACCCTGAGTCACCACTTCAGGATCATTCACGAGGACGGTTCAGCATCGGGAGGACCCATGTATTACATCGAGAAGGGCCTCGGTCCCAGGTGGAAGCCCCTGGCCATCGCTTTTGCCTCGCTTGCCGTGACATGTTCCTTTTGTACGGGAAATATGAATCAGGCGAACACCATCGCCCAGACTTTCAGCACCTACAACGTTCCGTCGTGGGCGGCCGGTGCTATTATTGCCTTCATGGTGGGGCTCGTCATTATTGGCGGAATCAAGCGCATCGCCGCGGTTGCAAGTCGTCTTGTTCCAACCATGGCGCTACTGTATGTGGGAAGCGCCATCCTCGTTTTGTTGATAAACTACACGAAGGTTATTCCTGGAATCACATCCATTTTTCGCGAGGCGTTTTCTCTGAAGGCCGGTTGGGGAGGTCTCATAACCGTTATGATGTGGGGCGTGCGCAGGGGACTCTATTCAAATGAAGCGGGGCAGGGATCGGCACCCATCGCCCACGCCGCGGCCAAGACCAAGGAGTCAGTCCGTGAGGGAGTGGTTGCCCAGATAGGCCCTTTTGTGGATACCCTTGTCGTTTGCACTATGACGGGCCTCATGATCCTCACAACAGGGGTCCTTGACACTACTGATCTTACGGGTGCCCAGCTAACCAGAGAGGCTTTTCGTTTAGGTTTTTCATTCGCCCCCGAGATTGGAAGCTTCATCGTGAACGCTTCCGTTTTGCTGTTCGCTTATTCAACCATGGTCGCGTGGAGCTACTACGGCGACAGATCCATAGAGTATCTTTTGGGACCTCAGGCCGTTCGACCTTACAGGTGGTTCTACGTCTTCTTCAATTTCCTGGGAGCAATTCTTCCTCTGGCGTTCGTGTGGAACTTCGGGGACATCGCCCTGAGTCTCATGACAATCCCTAATCTGATTGGCGTCATTTTCCTCACCGGCACCTTGAAGACGATGACCAATGATTACTTCTCACGCCAGCATTTGACATACCAGGACTATCTTCGCCAGAAGGGCCAGGAACTGTCGGAGTGACTCCCACCAAAAAGGAGCTACTTCACGTCGCCCTCACCGCCGCCAGAAAGGCGGCTGAGTTCATACGCCAGGAGTCTCACAAGGTCCACAGGGTGGATTTCAAGGGGACCTCCGATCTCGTCACCAGGGTGGACCGTGGGTCGGAACAAATCATTCTCGATCAGCTGGAGCGCCATTTCCCGGATCATGGTATTCTCACTGAAGAATCAGATGGGAAGGCGGGAGAATCGGCCTACAGATGGATTGTTGACCCCCTTGACGGAACCACGAATTTCGTACACAGATACCCTTTCTATGCCGTGTCCATAGCCGTACACTTTGAGGACACCCCTATCGTTGGAGTCATTGCCGACGTTTATCATCGGCAGACCTACTGGGCCACTGAGGGTGGTGGAGCTTTCCGGGATGGAGAATCAATGGCCGTCTCCCGTACGAGAAAGCTGGAGCACGCGATCCTTTCCACCGGATTTCCTTATGTCCACGATGAGGTGTGGGCAAGAAATTTCGACTATTTAAGGGTTCTCAAAGACAAAAGCCAGGGTGTTCGACGGGGAGGTGCGGCGGCCATCGACCTTGCTTTCGTTTCGTGCGGGTGGCTGGATGGGTTCTGGGAATTCGGACTTAAGCCGTGGGATCAGGCTGCGGGAGCACTAATGGTGCAGGAGGCCGGAGGACGGGTATCGAGAGCCAACGGACCGGAATTCTCGGTATTCGACCCTGAGATCGTCGCAACCAACGGATACCTTCATGAAGAAATTCTGAGAGCAATGAAAAGTGTGACTGCGGAGGCTAAGGTTCGAAAAAGAAAATAAGAACATTCAGTTATTCATCAATGCTACGTCTTGCCCGCCTGAATGACAAAGTCGGGCAGGCAGATCCAACCAAAAGAGTCTTTGTCTTTTCCTGTCCTTTCCTTAGCCTAAGCCTTAGCCTGAGTCTCACCCTTAGCCTAAGGAATTTTCTTGGCGTTCAGGGAAATGTGTTTTCTCAATTTGTCAACCTCAAGCCGAATCCAATCGTTGAACGAGAAAATTCCATCCCCCGTCACCCGACCTATCGTGGTGCACGACACTCCTATTCGCATACAGAGACGTTCAATTTCAATGAGGGAATCCTCATGGATAGTAAGAATAAATAACCCCTGTGTTTCACCAAAAAGCAGTTCTTCGTCACTGATCTTGCTGCTCATATGAATTCTGGCTCCAACCCCTTCGGGGGATACCACCAGGCTGTGTGCAAGAGCCACAGCCAATCCACCCGTGGAAACGTCCCGGGCCGACCTGATGAGTCCAACCTTGTTCATCACCAGAATGATCTCGTGGATTCTCTGTTCCATTCCTGCATCCTGTGTTGGAGGAGGGGCATCCATTCGATTTCCCACCATTCTGGAATACTCTGAACCTCCCAACTCCCCTCTGTGACTTCCCAACATCAGGACGAAATCTTCAGGGTCCCGGAAACTGGGTGACATGAACCGATTCTCGTCTTCCATCAGCCCCACCACACCTGCCAAAGGGGTCGGAATCGACTTCGCGGCCCAAAAATGAACACTCTTGTTCACCACTGGAATCCTCAGTACGCGACAGGCTTCACGAACACCGGCCACCATTTCACTGAACGAATGGAATTCTTCTGGATCTTGAAGATCACCGACTCCAAAGCTTACCACAGCCCCCTTCGGATTTGCCCCTCTGCAGACCACTTTCCTGGCCCCGCTCATGATCGCACGTTTACCACCTGTTCTTGGGTCCAGAGAGGCGATCCTGCCCGATCCCCACGACCGGAATACGACAGAGTCGCGGGAATTTGTCTGGTCTGAGGGTGGATTCTTCACGTCGAATGAGTTGAGGCATATTCTGCTTTTCTCATCGGCCAGCACGTTTGCTACGGCAAGAAGTTCCAACAGAGGTAAGTTCCATGACTTATTCTTTTTCGTAGTAACAGACTTTACTTCTTGAGTCTCCGCCGGATTCCCGGCTCCTTTCCGTGCCAGTTCGTGCCAGGGAGTTTCTGGGCGTTCCCGAAACACCGCCAGAGGAATGGAGCAATACTTCTTCCTCCCGTGCCGGATGTCGAACGTACCTCTCCCGTTTACCTTGCCCATGGGAACGCAGTCCACGCCACGTTCCCGGCAGATAGTCTTCAACTCCTGCTCAAAACCTCGATTGATGACGGCGATGAATCGTCCCGTTTCTTGCGAAAGCGCCCTCTCGCTCAATTTCAACACATCACCTCCTGTGGCAATCTTGTTTAAGTTCAGGGAAATGCCTGATCCGCCTCTGAGTGCCAGTTCGACGCAGGCGAGGGCAACACCCCCGAGGGATGCGGGCTGCATGGCAATGAGATAGGGCCTGGCAGCCAGTTCTTCACACACCTGAACCATGGCATCTTCCCACGTATGATGAGGCGTGGAATCTACGGTTTCTCGACTTTTTCGCCTGAGCAGGAACAAGGCGCTTCCCTCACCCAACGCCTCTGGAGAGATGACCGTGTCTTCGTTGATCCACCCCAGAACAACCGCATGGAAAAGCAATTGGGTGCTGTAACCTTCGTCGAATATTTCTTGTGACAGGGCGACCGGGATATGGAGACGACTAGCGGACGATTTCGCCCCTTTCGAAACAAGCCTCACCATTTTCTTCGTGCCCCTCTGGCTGATTATGCCAACGAACCTGGAGTAATAAAGTGACATAGGGCGGGCCCCCAGAGCCATGATCTCGCCTGAAGCGCGACGAATACACCCCGCGACCGCCTGCTCCGCGTCCTCACCCTTCTGAAGACCGCAGGAGGAGATTTTGACCACAAGAGCACGGTTATTTCCCATGTCCAGCGGTCCGGGACCGGCGGATCCCTGTACCAGTTCGTGGCTCCGCTGAATCTCGGGAAGCGAATTAAGGACAGCGGTAGCAGATTTCCACGAATAGGGTTCACTCCAGTAGAAAGCCAGGACTCTCATCTCCGAAAACGTGGGGATGCGGCCGAGAGCGGTGGAAATTGTGGAAAACTCGGCTTTCGAAAGACCGTATTTCGTGGCGAGTTCAGGCGTGACTTCCGGTTGACTCACAGCAATCTCATTCAAGAGCTCGTTGTTGTGGATTTCGCCATGGATATTATTTCGTCGGCGATTCTCACTCCCACACTCGCTTTCTCACACACTTCGGTGGTGGACGCCTCGGCGATGGCCTCCACATTGTCAAAACTGCCCAGGAGCCTCTTCCGCGTCACCGGTCCGACCCCCCTTATTTCTTCAAAGATCGACCGGGTGACCGTCTCTTTCCGTTGCTGTCGGTGAAAGGTGACAGCAAACCGATGGGCTTCATCCCGAATACGGCGAAGAAGTGTAAGTCCCGGAGAGGATTTGGGAATTGACTGAGGTTCCGAGTAGCCCGGTAGATAGATTTCCTCCAGTCGCTTTGCCAGCCCGACAACGGGAATGTAGGTCAATCCCAGAACCTGCAACGCCGAAACTGCCATCCCCAGTTGCCCCTTCCCTCCGTCAACCAGTATGAGATCGGGCATGGTCGCATTTTCACTCTTAAGACGCGTGTACCTGCGAAACACTACTTCGCGGATCATGGCAAAATCATCGATTCCTCTGACGGATTTGATTTTGTACTTACGATATTCCCGTTTCTCCGACGCGCCGTCCACAAAGCTCACCATGGAACCTACAGGATTCGTTCCGTGAAGCGCTGAAATATCGAAAGCCTCGATGCGCCGCGGTGGCACTGACAGCCTCAAGTCGCTCTGCAATCGTTGAACCATCCCCGGAACCAACTCTTTTCTTCTTTTCCGGCGCCTTCGATACTCTTCCAGGAGAAGATCTGCGTTTTGCTCTCCCATGCGCAGGAGCCTGACCTTCTCCCCACGCCTGGGAACCGTGAGATAGACTCTCTTATTTCTCTTTCTCTCCAACCATTCGGTTATGGCATCAACATCTCGCGGCAGCTCGCGAACGATGATTTCCCTGGGCACAAAATCGGCATCCATGTAGAATTGACGTATGAAATCGTGAACTGCCTGTCTGAGATTATCCTCTTCCACCCCCAGCAAATAGACCTTCTCCCGGCTCATCACTTTTCCGTTTCTGAGACGAATCACAGCGGCACAGGCATCCTTGTCCCGTACCGACAGAGCGATGATGTCCTTGTCGTCGAAAGTGGCTGAGACTTTTCTCTGCCGGTTCGAGAATGTCTCAACGGCTCTCAACTGGTCCCGAAAGCGAGCAGCTTCCTCGTATTTTCTCGCCTCGGAAGCTGCCTCCATCGTCGCCTTCAAATCCTTGATGATGCTGTCTGTCCTGCCGTGAAGGAACCGGACAACATTGTGAACCATCCCGTTGTATGCTTCCCGGGAAACCAGTCCTTCACACGGCCCTCGGCATTTCTTGATATGGTAATCGAGACAAACTGAATGCTTGTTTTGTTCAATTGACTCTTTATTTATGTAGTAATCACAACTTCTTATAGGAAATACCTTGTGTATTACTTTAAGAGTTTTTCGCAGTGTTTTCACTTCTGTGTAAGGCCCAAAATAGTTAGAGCCGTCCTTCACAATTCTTCTGGTAAGAAGGACCTGAGGGTACGGTTCACGGGTAATCCGGATGTAGGGAAAGGACTTGTCGTCCTTCAGACTCACGTTATACTTGGGTGCGTGTTTCTTTACCAGATTTGCCTCTGCGAGAAGGGCTTCCACCTCACTGCTGGTAACTATCCACTCCAGGTCTCTTGTTCTGCGGACGAGCGAGTATAATCTGGGATTACTTGGAAGGTTCTTCTGAAAATAGCTTCTTACCCTGTCCCTCAAGACCTTAGCCTTACCGATGTAAAGGATTTTTCCACTGCCGTCCTTGAGCATGTAAACACCAGGTTTTTGCGGTACCTGGCGAATCTTCTCCTCAAGGCGATGATTTCTCACGTGTCAGACCCGATCACCGCTCACGATAGTTCGCAGAGCTCCACGAGGACGCCCCCTGTGCTCTCGGGATGTATGAACGTATAACGATAGCCCCCGGATCCCGTACGAGGTCTCTCAGCTACCAGGCGTATTCCCATTTCCTGTAATTCTTTTATGGCGGACTCGATGTCCTCCACTCCCAGGCAAAGATGATGAAGGCCTGGACCTTTATTCTTGAGGAAATTCTTCACGGGGGAGTCATTCCCATGCCCGGTCAGAAGTTCCACTTTCCCCTGACCCGTGTCGTAAATTCCAATCGTTACGCCTTCAGATTCCACCACTTCGGTCGATCGATGGGGAATGCCGAGAACGTCCCTCCAGAAAGGCGCAGTTTCCTCAAGTGAATCGGTGGCAATGGCCACGTGCTCAATACTCAGAATCTTCATCGGTTTCTCCCTCAAGTCAAGTTATGTGACGGTCCTCCTCAATTCGACTCCCAGACCCGGTATGGAGGGCAGCAAGAGCTTTCCCTCTTCAACGTTAACACCTTCATAAGGATCGTTCTCGATCAAAAGGTTACCGTCCAGATCTGCGTAGTCCACAAGAGGAGAAAGATGGGCTGCGGCCGTCGTGGCAATGGAGGTTTCAACCATACATCCCAGCATGACCTCAAGATTCATCTCTCTGGCGATTTCGATCATGCGGGATGCCTCCCGAAGGCCCCCACACTTCATAAGTTTGATATTGACGCCATGAAAGGCGTCTGCGATGATGGGGATGTCCCTGGAATCCAGACAGTTCTCATCCGCGATGATCTTCAAGGGTGATCCTTCCTTCAATATCGAAGTTTCGTCGAGTTTTCCAGCGGGAAGGGGCTGCTCGACGAATTCGACATTTTTCGTGGAGAGCCAGTCACACATTCTCTGTGCTTCGTCGAGACTCCATCCCTCGTTGGCGTCAACCCGAATAAGCTTGTCTGTGGACATCCGAACTGTCTCTATTATCTTTTCATCTCGGTCGCTTCCAAGCTTCACCTTCAGTATGGGAAAGGGAGCCGCTTCCTCCACCTTCTGGCGGATTAGGTCGATCCTGTCAATGCCGATGGTGAACGATGTTAAAGGAGTGTTCTGCGGCCTGCCGCCAAATCGGGAGCAAAGCGGGATTCCTTCGATTTTTCCCCAGAGATCATGGGCCGCCACATCGAAAGCAGCCTCCAGCGCTTTCACTCCCCGGCATTTTGGCAGAAGCAGATCGAGCATGCCATCGAGGGTATCCGGCTCATCCACCCTTCCCAGAGTGAGTTCTTTCAAAACCTCCATGAAGCGTTCGAACGGCTCATGGTATCTGTCGGACGGCACGGCCTCTCCCACCCCCGTAATGCCATTCCTTGTGAGAAAGATGAAGACGATGTCATAGAAGTCTGTGGAGCTCCGGGAAATCGTGAAAGGATGGCGAAGGTGAATCCTGTAGGTGGAATAATGAAAATCCATTGAACAAATGTAGTGATGAGTTCCTGAGAAAGTCCAGACTGGTCAGATTGCTGGATGGGGGTAAAATCTAGTGGCGATTGTCGAATCTGAAATAGTACCCCAGGGACTATCATCCCACACTCCCGTCAACCAGACACATTCTCGTCGTGGGATCATTTGGAGCGTCGTTTTGTTCCGTACTTTGTGCCAACAGAATCGGGAAAAGTGAGAAGAGAATCAGGTTCGTGACTCAAGTGTGGGGCGTACGTTGTGCCCATTCAAATCCGATCAACTACTGAGTACAATAAAACTACAAATTGGTACATGTTTTACGCAGGGAGATCCTCTGAGAACTCAAGAATCTTTGCTGCGACGGTCTCGCCGCCAAACCGGAAAAAATCAGCGGCGGGAATACCATAGTCTCTTGCGTATGTTTTGACGGTCTCCATGGCCAACGTCTCTGTCATATTCTGCGTGATCAAGCTCACCCCGACGAACCGGGACGGCTTAAACGGCATGGTGAGTTTGAGATAGAGATCCATTATTTCACCAGCGGGAAACATGGGGTGACCGAACGAATCAGTAACCCGGCCCGGTTCATGGCAGAGCACCATCAGATCTGGCATGGTCCCGTGCAAAAGACCGAGGGTGACCCCTGAGTACGCCTGGTGAGTCAGGCTGCCCTGACCTTCCACGATAGCAAAATCGTTCTCTTTCACCGCTTTATCGATTTCGGCCTCCACAACTCCGGAAATGAAATCACCCTTCACGGCATCCACGGCTACCCCATAACCACCCAAGAGTAGACCAGTCTGACCCGTGCCAACAAAACCGACGCGCTTTCCCCTCTTTTCCAGAAGTTCTTTGATCTCCCAGGCGGTGGTCATCTTTCCCGTGTTGCAGTCGGTACCTACGGTCATCAAAACGGGTTTTTCGCGGTTTTGCCACGATCCCTCCAGGAACGGCAAGATGTCTGGGGGTCTCCTCAGGTCCACAATCGTTACTCCGTGCCGGGAGGCGAGTGATGAGAATTCGGGATCGTCAGAAAGATAACGGTGCAGGCCGCTTATGATATCCAGGTTACTCTTGATGGCAAATGTGATCCATCCCCTCCAGGCTGCTGGGAGTTCACCCCCCGGTGGAGCGATCCCGATCAACAGGGTGTTGGGCGAGTATGCTAACGCTTCGCGGATATCCGGCACGATGGGTGCGTCACTCCCCCATCCGAGCACCTCCCGTGCAGTCATGCCGGCCGTGTAGGAATCGATGACACAAACGGCTTCTTCGGGACGATAACGAAGAATCGCATTCCCCGTCTTTGAGGTAACGTAATCAAAGTTGCCGTCGGCCAGGATTGCATACCGTCTCACCGGAATTTAGCCGTTCCGTAGTTTCACGACAGCCCGGAAACTTTTCTTCACTCCGTGGGACACGGGGAACCACCACGGTTCTTTCTTCAGTCCTAACCGATCCTCACACACCGATTTGATCTGGGCAAAACCACGAATGCCTTCGATGCCCTGGAGGCGGCCTATGCCGCTCACACCTACTCCCCCGAATGGCAACTCCGCACAGAGATAATTCGACAGAGCATCATTGATGCAAACGTTTCCTGCCTTAATATTTCCTGCCATCATCCGTGCCTTTCGCATATCATTCGTGAAGATGGAAGCGTTCAATCCATAGTCCAGCGAATTCGCTCTCTCAAGGGCCTCGTGGGCGCCCCTGACTGTGCTGATCGCTATGACCGGGCCGAATGTCTCATAACGCATGAGGTCCATGGATTCATCCACATCAACGGCGATCACGGGCCCCATATAGACTCCATCAAGCTTCTTGACGGAATCTCCGCCAACGAGGAACGTGGCTCCCTTTTCGCTGGCATCGGCAAGCTGCGATCTCACTTTTTCGGCCTGGAACCCGGTCGTCATGGCTCCCAGATCGGTTTCGGCCTCACCGGGTCCCCATCTCACTTCCTGTGCGAGCTCTTTCACCCGGCCTATGAAAGGTTCCGCCACTGATTCTTCCACGTACACCCTCTCAACGGAAATGCAGGTTTGACCGGCATTGTGAAAACCGCCCCACACGGTGGCCCTTGCAGCCCGTTCAATGTCCGCATCCTCCAGCACAATGAGCGAATCCTTCCCTCCAAGCTCGAGAATAGCAGGTTTGAGTTGTTCTGCACACGCCACGCCAATCTTCCGGCCCACTTCCACGCTTCCAGTGAAACATATGAGGTCCACACGCGGGGACCTGACCACCTTTTCGCCCACCTCTCCAGCTCCCACAACCACCTGAAAAATGTCCCCTGGAAAGCCTGACTCATCGAATATTTCCTTCAATTTGAGGGCGGTAAGGGGAGTAAACTCCGATGGCTTGAGCAGGACGCCATTGCCCACGATAAGTGCCTGCACGGCCGGACCGGCGAGGAGTATCAGGGGATAGTTCCATGGAGAAATGATACCCGCTACGCCGTAAGGATGGTAGTGCACATACCCTCGTTTCGTCCTTAATAAGCCGATCCTCCTCCTTTCCCGGGAGAGTGCGGATGGACCGCTTCTCGATACGAACCGCATCATTTCAGAAGTGGTCATGATCTCTATAATTCCCTCGAACTCGGTCTTGCCGGTTTCGCTCCTCACGACGTCCATCATTTCATCCATTCTGGAGACGAGATGTTTACGGGCACCCGTGATGGCCCGCGCCCGTTCCCTGAGACCCATTTCTTGCCACTGTTCCAGCCCTCCCCTGATGACATCAACCTTTGACTCGATTTCTTCATCAGTAGCTTCAGGGAGGGTCGCAAGAAGCTCATTCGTGACCGGGTTAACGCAACTGAGAGTCATGCTCCGTTTTCTCCACGAGTTTGTACCGGGTTCCGCCATACGGTCTGGTCTGCGGTGTATGTAGTCAAACAGTATCTACTCTCTGCGCCGGAAATCAGGTTTTCTCTTCTCAATGAATGCCTGAGTCCCCTCTTTCTTTTCCGGTGTACTGAAAGAGATGCCGAACAGGGAGGCTTCCTGGGCCATGCCATCCTTTGGAGCCTTTCCCAGACCTTGCCGGATGGCTTCCAGGGAAAGTTTAACCGCCTCCGGACTCCTTTTCAATATGGATTGTGCAATCTCCCTGGCCTTTCCAAGAAGCTGTCCCGGAGGAACCAGATGATTTACAAGTCCACATTCTTTCACTTCTTGAGCCGAGATCGTCTCACCTGATGTGATCATTTCCATCGCTTTTCCTATTCCTATCACTCTTGGGAGTCTCAGGGTCCCACCCCACCCGGGAATGATGCCGAGATTCACTTCCGGCTGTCCAAAGCGTGCGTTTTCTGAGGCGATCCGTATGTGGCACGCGAGGGCAATTTCGCACCCACCCCCGAGAGCGTAGCCGTTGACGGCAGCGATCACCGGCTTCGGGAACCATTCGATCAGCAGGGTGAGGTCTTGCCCTTTCCGGGAAAATTCGAGGGCCTCTGCGGGACCGAGGGGTGCTATTTCCCTGATATCAGCTCCCGCAATGAATGCCCTCACCCCTTCACCCGTTAGAATGACGACGCCCACCGTGTCATCGTTCCTCAAATCGCGAAAGGCCCTTTTGAGGGCCTCGATCGTCTCCTGGGTAAGGGCATTTAGTACTTCAGGTCGGTCAACGGTAATCAGGGCGCACCCATCCGTTGTTTCGATTCTTACATCAGCCATTTTTCCCTCCTAATATCGTCTCCAAAAACCAGGACTAAAGAGTATGATAACGGTAAAAACTTCCAACCTGCCCAGAAGCATACAGAACGAGAGGAGCCATTTAGCAAACACGGGAAGATGGGCATAATTGGATGATGGTCCCACCGATCCGAGACCAGGACCTATGTTTCCGATGCAGGCCGCAGTGGCCCCAAAGGCTGAGACGAGGTCAATATTCGATGCCGTGAGAATAACGGAGACCGTGACGAATATTATGACATAGAAGAGTGTAAAACCCAGCGTGTGGCGAATGACCTCTTCGGAAAGTGATCGTTCACCGATCCTGACAGGGATAACCGCCCTGGGGTGAAGTAATCTTTTCATTTCGGACAGAGTGTATTTGAAAACAACCATGACCCGGGCAATTTTGATTCCGCTTCCAGTGGAACCCGAACTTCCCCCAAAAAACATGAGAAGGAGCATGACAATCTGGGCAAATGCTCCCCATAAAACATAGTCGGCTGTTCCGTACCCTGTGGTAGTCAGAATGGAAACGACCTGGAAGAGCGAATCCCGGAACAGCTTATGGCTGATATACCCATAGGTGGCCACATTGTTGACGGTTATCAAGAAGGCGAATAGAAGAACGATAGCGGCGTAGAACCGGAACTCACCATCCTTGAAGTAGTTATTAACTCCCCCGGTGATTGCCCGCCAGTGAAGGCTAAAATTGACTCCTGCCAGGAACATGAAAATGACAAATACGTATTGCACGTAGGCACCGTCGAAATGAGCAATATTGGCGTTCTTGGTCGAGAATCCCCCCGTGGCCATCGTTGTGAACGTATGACATATTGAATCAAACAGTGAGAGCCCCCCGGCAGAAAGAAGAATGGTTTCAACGACGCTAATTCCAAAATAGACAAGCCACAAAAGCTTCGCCGTTTCTCTTACACGCGGTCTTATCTTGTCCTTGACAGGGCCGGGGACTTCCGCTCTAAAGAGCTGGACGCCACCCACTCCCAATAGAGGAAGAATAGCAATACTGAACACAATGATGCCCATCCCCCCAATCCACTGGATAAAGCTCCTCCAGAAGAGGACTCCATGAGAGAGACTCTCGATTCCATTGGCGAGGTGAGGGAGCGTTTGAGGATTTCCGACGATGGTAGCTCCAGTTGTGGTAACACCGGACATGGATTCAAAAAAGGCGTCGGTGACATTGGGTATCGCCCCCGTGAGAAAGAAAGGAAGGGCACTGAATAGTGATACCAAGACCCACGTAAAGGTTACCACAGCAAATCCATCTTTCACTTTCAGCTGTATCCTTCCGCGGGTAAGAAACCAGACGGGAGCCCCTATGAT
>JAZGBI010000083.1 GCA_036476315.1 Candidatus Neomarinimicrobiota bacterium
GCTTGCTCAAAACTAACGTCATCGCTGCCGTCAACATCGTCTTCCCGTGATCCACATGACCGATCGTCCCTACATTCACGTGCGGCTTCGTTCGCTTAAACTTCTCCTTTGCCATGACGCCCTCCTCCTCCTGTTGAATCGACTCCCAGAGCCTACGACCGGACTTGAACCGGTGACCCCGTCCTTACCAAGGACGTGCTCTACCTGCTGAGCTACGTAGGCACGTTCCGTCACGTCCAGAGTGCTCCCGCTTCACCGAGAAATTCAAATCCAAATTGAACGAGCGGTGAACGGGGCTCGAACCCGTGACCCTCAGCTTGGAAGGCTGATGCTCTACCAACTGAGCTACCACCGCACAGAACCAGATCTTATGTCCAAAACATCAGATACGGTGCCGCCAGACCGGTTCGAGTGGGGAGAGATGGATTCGAACCACCGCAGGCTTTCGCCGCCAGATTTACAGTCTGGTGCATTTAACCACTCTGCCATCTCCCCAAGTGAATTCGAAACCTCCACCTTGAATCCAGTTTCAAACAGAGTAATGTGGAATAAGACTGCTATTCTGTGAAAAGTACCTTATGAGAACCGGTGCCAAATTGGACGCGTAATTATCCCTATCCCGAACTGGAAAACCGAGGCCGACATGATCCTGAGCCACCGGAGGGAGTTGAACCCCCGACCCACTGATTACAAATCAGTTGCTCTACCAACTGAGCTACGGTGGCATGTCGGGACTCTACTCCCGACGCCAGTCGGGAAGCTACGTTGGCATGCCGGGATTCTGCCCACTCAGCTACATTGGCATGCCGGGAACAGGACAGGGGATTTCTGCCGGATACGCGCACCTCCGGCAGGTGGGGCACACTGGAACTGGAAATTGATGCAGTTGTACCTCGGTGAAGCGCAATGAGCATAGCCTCCAAGTTTACGAACTGCAAGTTAATATGTCAAAATTTTTTGCCCCTTGGAAAAAAAAATTTTCGAACAAGAAAAAGACCTGCTATTCACTCCTTTTCCACCTGCCCCACACGCTTCACCACGGTCCCTTGAGGTGTATCATCCAGACCGATTCCGTTGTCCAGAAAATATTCCCTGATGTCGTCGGCCCTCTTCCAGTCTTTTCTCGCCCTCGCACCCTCCCGTTCCTGAATCAGGTCCCGGTCCTTTCTCGATAACTCGACTTCATCGGCAAATATGATACCCACCACGGAATCAAGTTTGCGAAGAACTCCAAGAATCTCCTGTGCCTCCCGGGGTTCCACGTCATTCTCCTCAAGACGCCGGTTTACTTCCCTCACACACGTGAAAATCACGGCCATCCCTTCCGAAATATTGAGATCATCATTCATGGCTTCACAAAATCCGTTCATTACATCCTCGTGACGCCCTGTCTCCTTTTCACCCGTTTCCCTTGCCACCGCTTGTAACCTGCGACGGAAGTCCTGGAGCCTTTCCACCGAACGGGCCGCTGACTCCAGAAGTTCAAATGTCAGATTCATTTTCTGCCGATAGTGTGTCGAGATGAGAAAATAGCGGATCGCCGGGGGGGAGACACCCTGATGCAGGAGATCCCGAAGGGTGTAGTAGTTGCCTGATGACTTACTCATTCTCACCCCATCCACCAGCAGATGTTCACTATGCAGCCAGAAATTCGCGAAACGTTTCCCCGTAGAACAAACGCTCTGGGCAATTTCATTCTCGTGATGAGGAAAGATCAGGTCCACTCCCCCGCAATGAACATCGAACTCCTCCCCCAGACATTTCATTGACATCGCAGAACATTCAAGATGCCATCCCGGTCTCCCTCTGCCCCACGGCGATTCCCAATAGACATCACCGTCTTTCTCCTTCCAGCCTTTCCATAATGAGAAGTCGCGGGCATCTTCTTTCTCATAATGATCGCTGAGAACGCGGTCGTGCGACAGGGTTGTCACATCAATCCCCGATAGCTTCCCGTAATCGGGAAAGGATGACACTTTGAAGAAGACGGACCCGTCCCCTGTGGCGTAGGCATACCCCTTTTCAACGAGGGCAAGGGTCACCTCCTGCATCTCTCGGATATGGTCGGTGGCTCTGGGGTAGATGGAAGCAGGGAGGAGGCCGAGCGTCCGCGAATCGTCAATGAATGCCTCGTGAAACGATTGGGTCAATTCTTGACGGGAAATCCCCTTCTCAGCGCAACGCGTGATAATCCTGTCATCTACGTCCGTAATATTGGTGACGTGTTCCACATTGTAACCCAGTAACCGGAGATATCGTTTGAGCAAATCGACGAAGAGAAAGGATCGAAAATTTCCAATGTGGGAATAGTCATACACCGTGGGGCCACAAGAGTAAATCCCAACGTTTTTTCCTTCCAGAGGCTCAAAGTCTTCTTTCCTCCGGGCAAATGTGTTGTAAAGTCTCAGGCCCATGGCAATCACAGTTTCTTCAGAAGGTCCGCGGCAATCTCGACGGAGATGGCCTGCCGGATTCCATCAATTCTCAACACAAATTTCGAACCCCTTCCTTTCCTGAAGAGCACTCCCCGGATGCCGCGAAGGGGTCCGGCCGCGATTTCCGCCTCCTGTCCTATCTCAAGATAGTCATGGGAATCGGGAGTATACCCTCCTTCGAGGATCCTTCTGACCGCCTCAATTTGTTCACCCGGTATCACGGCGTACTGATTGTTGAATCGAACAAGGTGATGCACACCATGGGTCTGCAGGACATCCAGAGTGTGTGTCAGGGGGATATGGACAAAAATGTAGCTGCGAAACAGAGGCATCCACACCCACTGCTTCCGGTCCTTCCACTGCTGGCGGCGCTTGACAAGGGGAAGATATGACTCAATACCCTTCTTACTGAGTTGATCATGGGCCTTTTTTTCGTGGCGTGATTTTGTGTAGGCCGCCAGCCAGACTTTGTCGGCATTGTTACCCATTCTTGAGGGCCGCCGTCACGATTTTTTCGATCAATTCTTCAAAGGAAATTCCCTTCGCCCCCCCCGCCTTGGGGACAAGACTTGTACCGGTGAGACCAGGCAGTGTGTTTACCTCCAGACAGAAAAACAGACCGTCAGAATTCAGTCGAAAATCCACACGGCAGTAGTGCCGGCACCCCAGAAGGCTGGAGATCCTCTCTGAGGCCGATGAAACGGCTTCCGCCAACTCACCGGTAAGCCGGGCGGGACATTCATATTGAGACATTCCGGTGGTATATTTGCACTGATAATCATAGAGTTCATTTGTGGGGATGATTTCAATGACGGGAAGCGCACTGTTGTCCAGAATGGCAACTGTAATCTCCCTTCCGGGAATGTATCGTTCCACGATAACGTCAGGACCGAACTCCCGGGCCAGCGCTACGGCGGAATCAAAATCTTCAGCCCTTTTCACCAGCGATACTCCCATGGTACTACCATCCGCTCTCGGCTTTACCACGACAGGGTAGGTGATCTTTCCTCCTTCCGAATTCACCCCTGTGGCATCCTCTGTCGGAAGAAATAACCAAGGGGGCGTGGCTATGCTGTTTCTTGAGAGAAGGACCTTTGTCTTCTGCTTGTCCATGGCCAGGGCTGATGCTTCAGGCCCTGACCCGGTATAGCGAATCCCGTTTTTCTCGAGAATTCCCTGAACCACACCGTTTTCCCCCTCACCACCATGAAGCGCATTGAACACGACATCAACCGTTTTGAGAGTGGGGATGACAGAGCTTATGTCATCCTCATAGGGACACGGATGAGCGTCCCATCCAATCCTCTCCACAGCCTCCGAGACGGTTTGTCCCGTATTGAGGGACACCTCCCACTCGGATGAATTTCCCCCCATCAATACGCCAACCTTCATGAATGGGTTTTCCCCGCCAAAATGAATTCTGCGCATTCGACAAGACTGTCCCCAGTGAAATCCGCTTCCATTCCTGTTTCAGACAACGAGGCCTCACTCTCCCCTCCGTTCCCAGTTCGCACGAGAAGAGTGGTCACTCCCAACGATTTTCCCGCCTGGATGTCGCGGACGGAATCGCCGATCAGGTAAGAATCACCAAGTACGATATGATGGTCAGCAGATGCCTGCTCGAACATTCCGGTACCCGGTTTTCGACAGTCACATCCTTCTTCCGGAAGGTGGGGACAAGTGTAGATGCCCAGAAGCGGAATGTTCCTCCGGTCGAAAGACTGGCTGATGAAATCGTTGATGCTCTCCATCGCCGTGAGCGGTATGATTCCCCTCCCTATCCCGGACTGATTGGTCACGATCACAAAACTGAATCCACCTCTGGCAAGACGGTCCAAGGCGTCCATCGCGTCTGTATAAAATCTGAATTGGTCAAGGGAAGAAATGTAGCCCGGATCGGGATTCAACGTGCCATCCCTGTCGAGAAAGATCGTTGCATCCCTGCTTCCTTTCATACCTACTCTGTTTCCTCCTCTCCCATTTTCAGACCTCTAATTTCTCCTAACCTGACAGAACTTCGAAGAAGGAAAACAAACCCTATCGCCACGAGGGGGACAAAGCCAACGGCGTGACTCAGGATTGCATAGGCCTGGGAGATACTCTCCGACTTGCCAAGCATTTGAACCATGATCAATACGGCTGCGGCGTGATAGGTACCAACGTAGCCGGGGGCGGAAGGCACGGATATAACCATACTCGTCGCAACAAGAATGACCCCAACTTCCACCCACGTAAGTGTAATTCCAAGCGCCATGGCCGACGCCTGAGCGATCACCCCGTATATCACCCACAGGACGGCAGTGTAGAATACCAGAAACCCGATTCGCCTTGTCTTCCGGAGAACGTTCAATCCTTCGAAGAACGATTGAGCGAGATACCGAGCCTTAGACCCCATTTTCCCCTTTAACAGGGGCGTATTCTCGAATCGCTCAATCCAGCTGCGATGGGACCGCCATACCCACCAGTACAGAAGTAGGCTCCCCACCAAAACAATTCCGAGAAAGATACCCGCATTCAGGAGCCAAAAAGGAACGTCGTATTGGGAGAAGACAATGCCGGTTACCGCGACCAACCCCATGACATCCAGAAGTCTTTCAACCACGATGGTCCCGAACGCCGCAGCCGGAGTGATCGATCTCTCTTCCGTGTGAATAGAGTAGGCTCGAAGGAGTTCGCCCAGACGGAGAGGGAGAATCGCGTTCCCAAAGTAACCTATCATGGTGGTTGAGAAAAGGGGCCGCAGCCCGACAGATTTGAGGGGTCGCATGAGGATCTGCCATCTCACCGTGCGGATCCAAACACTGAATACCAGCAAAGCGACACCAAGAAGAATCCACTTTCCGTTCGCCCGAATAAGAACACCGCGGAGAGTAGAAGGATCGAACTTGTGGAAGGCGATGTACAAACCCAGAATGGTCAAAGAGAGTCCGAATATCATTCGTCTCATGGCCGATCCGCTATTCCCTGAGGTCGATCATTTCACTTCCGTTAAGAGAGGCATTGATCAAATCGTCTGGACGGGGGAGCGTTTCGGAATCTACGATCTCGATGACCACGCTCATATCTTCGCCTGCCTTCGCACGAATCAAAACGGGTGTCCACTCCCTTTTGTCCACGGATATGTCTAACTCTTCAAAACCGATGAGAGTTTCATTCCTGAGTTTCAAAAGGAGGGTGGAATCTGAATCGGATCGTGATTCAAGAACCGAAAATTCGTTCAGTTCCCCGAGAAGAACCGAAAACACGTTTCCGGGGTCACGACGGTCAAAATCGTCTATGATTACCTGGTCCGTTTCCCGAAACCAGGACATCACCACAGATCCTTTAATAAGAATCTCCTGCTCCGGCAAGGTGAACCGGAGATAGTCCCGTCCGAGGATCTGAAGCATTCCGTCACCTTTCCATACATCCTCTCCCACAGTGTAGTACCATCGAATGGTGAATTGTCTCCCACGGGGATCCCAGAGGAACGATTTCACATTTTCCAGAACCTCATTCTCACTGGTCTGGAACCCATGGGAACCTGGCCCATCGTTCTGAAATCCGCAAACCAGAGATAATGTGAAGGTAAGAAAGAGAAGAACCCGGCGGCTAAGTTCCATCATCATCCAGGGCCTGGAGGTAGGAATCATCGACGAGTACTTCCCGAGCCTTGCTGCCGGTGAAAGGTCCCACGATCCCTACCTGTTCCATCTCGTCGATCAGTCTGGCCGCCCGGGCATACCCGACGCGCAAGCGTCGCTGGAGCAGAGAGATGGAACCTTGCTGGTGGACAACCACAAGGCGGACGGCGTCCTTGAAAAGTTCATCGTGGGACAACGCTTCCTCGCCCGCACCTCCCTCTTCTGACAGTTGGATCCTGGAACTCTGCAGGGTGATCTCCTGGGAGGTAGGCTGCTGATTGATGAAGTCTACAATCCGGTTTGTTTCAGCCAGAGACACAAGCGAGCTGTGCAGACGTATGGGTGCGGATGAAGCGGGAGGGAGAAACAACAAATCCCCTTTTCCCAGCAACTTTTCGGCACCGTTGGTGTCTATGATCGTCCTGGAGTCGACTTTGGTTGCCACCTGAAAAGCGATACGGGCGGGAAAGTTCGCCTTTATCACGCCTGTGATGACGTCGACCGAGGGTCTCTGGGTTGCCAGCACCAGATGAATTCCGACGGCTCTCGACAGTTGGGCCAGACGGGCGATTGATACCTCCACTTCCTTGGGCACCCGCAACATTAGGTCCGCGAGTTCATCGATGATGACCACGATGAAGGGCATCGGTTCCAGTTTTTTGTCACTGGCGGCTTTCTGGTGGTAATCGTTGATGTTCCGCACCAGTGAATCGGCAAGTACATCATATCGGCGACTCATTTCGTGTTCCACTGACCGGAGTGCCATTACTGCGTTCTCCGGAGTTGTGATGATGTACTCATCGCTATCCTCACTGGCGATCAGATGGTGCCGGTCAAGAGAGCTGTAAGCAGCCAGCTCGAGCCTTTTCGGATCAATGAGAAGGAAACGGACCTCATCCGGCGTTGCTCGGAAGAGAAGGCTCGTGATAATCGTATGGATGCAGACAGACTTCCCGGAACCGGTGGTTCCCGCAATGAGGAGGTGAGGTAACTCGTCCAGCTTTATCACGTAGTGCTCGCCACTCGTCGTTTTTCCCAGAGCTACCGTCAACTTCGAGGAGGAAGTAAGGTATTTCTCGGAAGTTATGACCGATCGCAAATAGACGATGGAGGGATTTTCATTGGGGATTTCAATTCCCACAGAAGCCTTGCCGGGGATGGGGGCGATTACCCTCACCCTCGACGCCTTCATAACCCGGGCAAGATCGTCGGACAGCTGGACAAACTTGTTGACCCTGACGCCCTCTGCAGGCTCCACCTCGAAAAGTGTGATGATGGGGCCGGGGGATATGTTTACCACCTTCCCTTCCACCCCGAACGTCAGAAGCGACTGCAGAAGAAAATTTGCCTTTTCCACCAGCTCCTCATGGGAAGCGCTGGGTGTGATATCTTCACGCTTTTGGAGTAAACTTGCGGGGGGGAGAAGATACCGTTTCGCCGTGCTCTCCAGTTGAGAATCCAGATCCGCCTCGTCTTCCATGACTTCTTCGCCTATGACATAATCTTCGTCGGAAGACGGGTGTTCTCCCTCCGGAGTCTCGTGTCTCCCGGGTTCCTCAGTTCCCTCGACCCCGGAAACGGAAACCTGGGGGAATTCCTCCCCGGTGGCTTCCGCCTCTCCCACCTCAGAAAGTTCCTCCTCCTTCCGCTGATCAAGCTGAACAAGAAGATCCTCTGTATGTTGCCGCTTCTCCCCCTCTTTTTTCTTATCGATGGCTTTATCCTTTACCCTCTTCCGGAACGCAGACCAGGCCCGTGACATTTTTTCAACGGGAGAGTAGACGCTCCATTGGAAGTAGCCAAGGATCAGAAGGAGTCCTCCCGCCACGAGCAGGAGCGACGATACTACCGTTCCCACGAAATCGTGCATGAATTTCGCCACCACACCACCAACGAGCCCGGCATATCGGTAGCTTGAAATTCCCGTCATTCCCTCCGATACGGCGGGAAGACCGAGGGCAACCGAGGTGATAAAGGCGAGTCCGAATATATGGAGCGTCACTCGAGTTAATTCCTTGAGAGAATTCCTGCTGATAAGCCACCAACCCCAAATCAACCCCAGGAGAGGAAACACGAAAGAAACATAGCCGATGGTCATCTTTACGAGAGCGTGGGCAACGTACACGCCCACAATCCCCGTTTTGTTCGAGATGGCGACTTGGGGTGAGACGGTAGGCTCCTCCGAGGGGTCGTACGAGATGAGACTCAGGAGTACAAAAAGCGACAGGACTATGAGAAGAATCCCCACTATTTCTGTCCTGCGTTTTCTCATTGTACTACCCCTGTCAAGTACGGAAACGATCGTCGTTACCGCTAGTTGACGGTTCCTTTCTTCCAGAAAGGCGCTCTTATAACTTCAGCATGGATCGATCTTCCACGGATTGACACTTCAATTGGCGTGCCCGGTCGGGACGCATCTTTTCTAACATACGCCATTCCAATCCCTCTTCGAAGAGAAGGTGAATAGCACCCGCTTGTAACCGTTCCTATCTCCTCCCCTTTCGCCGAAAGGATGTACCCCTTTCTGGGTATCCCGACTTCAGTCATTTCGAAGCCCACCAACCTTCGTGCGGGGCCCTCTTTTCTCACATTCAGAATCGCTTTCTTGCCGACAAAATCACCCTTCTCGGGCTTCGTTATCCATCCAAGGCCAGCTTCCAGGGGGTTGGTGGTCTCGTCGATGTCATTTCCGTATAGACAGTACTTCATTTCCAAACGAAGCGTATCGCGTGCCCCGAGACCGATAGGTCGAATCCCAATGGCACTACCCGCTGCCAGGATTCCATCCCAGACCCTTTTGGTTCCGTCTTCCTTGATGTAGAGTTCAAATCCGAGCTCACCTGTATAACCCGTCCTGGCGCACAAGACTTCGACACCATCCAGGGCAAGAGTCTTGTGCTGGTAGTATTCCAGAGTATTGAGTGGTTCCGGAACAGTGGTGAGACGGGTAAGGAGCTCTCTCGATTTCGGCCCCTGAACAGCGATCAGAGTAGTTTCCCTGGAAACATCCACCAGTCGAGTATCTCTCTGCATATGCTCCTTGAGCCAGTGGAAGTCCTTTTCAATATTGACTGCGTTCGCCACCAGCAGATATCCATTGTCCAGTCGGTAGAGAACACAGTCATCAATGATTCCGCCGTCCTCGAGACACATGGCTGTATACTGAGCCTGACCCTGGGTCACCTCTGAGACGTCGTTGATGGTCATTTTCTGAAGAAACGCTTTTGCTCCCGGACCCGAAATCTCCAGTTCTCCCATGTGCGAAAGGTCAAACACACCCACGCTGGATCTCACGGCCGTGTGCTCCTCGATGATGCCCGAGTACTGAAGGGGCATTTCAAATCCGGCGAATGGAATCATCCTTGCGCCCAGATCCAGATGTTTTTCGTAAAGGAAAGTCCGTTTCACTCCATGGGCCATTTCCCATCCGGACCGACGGTGATCAGGTCTCAAAATAGTCCTTTAGCAGAGTCAGCCCCGTTCGGATACCTTCCGGATCAATCCCCGAATAGGCAAATCGAACATAGAATTCCGTTTCATCGGGCAAAGGTCGGCCGAAGTGGTTTCTCGTGCAAATCGCCACTCCCGTTTCCTTGAGAATGGCGGTCTGAAATTGCCCGACGTCGTCAATGTTCTTCCCCGCCATCACCTCCGAAACGTTTGGATAGAGATAGAACGTGGAGTTCGGGACAATGAGTCTAATTCCCTTAATATTCTTGAGTCTTTCCGCGGCCAGGTTTCTCCTTTCCCTGAGCGCCGATAGTATGCCGGTGGATCCATCCTGGGGACCGGTGAGAGCTTCGATCATGGCCCACTGAATGAAATGGTTGGTGCACGATTCATCGTTCACGTTCATTTGAGAGATGATTTCTATCACTTCCCGCGGTCCCACGGCTGCACCGATTCGCCACCCGGTCATCGCGAATTTCTTGGAGAATGTATACAGAATGACGGTTTTTTCCGCCATTCCTGGAATAGATACGATGGATTGTGGTGTCCCGGAATACCGGATCTCAAAATAGGCTTCGTCCGCGAGTACCCACAAATCATGTTCAAAAGCAATTTCTGCCAGCGCTTCCATTTCGTCTCTGGTTGATTCGGCACCCGTAGGGTTCTGGTAGTTATTGTAGATGAAAACCCGTGTCTTCGGCGTGATTTTCGATCGAATCTCATCCATATCGATGGAAAACCGGCCGTCCACTTCGTGAAAGGTGTACGGCACTGCCCTCCCCCCGTGGAATTCGATCTGGGACTCGTAAATGGGATACCCCGGGTTGGGATACAGAGCTTCGTCCCCTCGATTCATGAGGGCCATTATGAATTTCCCGATCACGGGTTTTCCACCCGGCTGGATGACAACGTTACCGGATTCGAAGGTGACTCCGCGTCTCCGTCCCACATCGTCAGCAAGGATGTGTCGCAGTGGGGGAATCCCCGCCGGGGGGCAGTATCCCGTCTTTCCATCGCTGATCGCCCTGTTCATGGCATCCACGATATTCTGCGGTGTTGGGATATTGATGTCCCCGAGATGAAAAGGGAAGACTTCATGTCCTTCCGCCTCCCAATGCGCGGCCTGCCGCAACACGTCGAACGCTGATTCCGTTCCAAGTCGCTCAAGTCGATTAGCAAATCGCATCTTATCTCTTCAAGCCTTGGACAGGGCCATCCGAACAATCGATTCAAGATTTCCCTTGAATTCTCCGTCCTGTCTCATTCTCGAAAGAATCTTGAATGCCCTGGACCGAGGGATACCGAGAGAAGAAAGGGCAGACAGAGCATCATTAAAGTCATCCGACTCTTCTTCGGCGGCTCCCACCATCCGTTCGAAATCCGTGGGAACGAATTTCTCTTTCAGCTCAACAATGATTCTTCTGGCGGTTTTCGGGCCGATACCAGGCAGGGCTGTGAGGGCATCCACATCGTCAGAGACGATACGCCGCTTGAAATCATCGGGAGTCGCCCCGGAGAGGATTCCCACGGCAAGCTTGGGCCCTATCTTGGTGACACCGATCAACATTTTGAAAAGTGCGAGTTCATCTTTCGAGAGAAACCCATAGAGGTCAAGAGCATCCTCCCTCACGTTGAGATAGGTTAAGATCTCCACGGGCTGATTCACCTCGGGAAGTTTGTCGTACGTGGGAAGGGGAATGGTGATATGGAAGGAGAGGCCGCCTAAATCCAGAACCACGCTCGTTGGCGTCTTCTCTTTAATTCTCCCCTTTATGGAATGAATCAACGGCTACGCACGCCTTATCTGGTTCAGGTGACAGAGTGCTGCAGCCAGGGCATCTGTGATGTCAAATTCTTTCGGTGCGTCGCTTAGCGAGAGTATCGATTTAACCATATATTGAACCTGCTCCTTTGATGCGTTTCCATTCCCTACGACGGAGAGCTTAATCTTGCGCGGAGCGTACTCAAAACAATCCAGATCCTGGTGCGTCGCTGCGAGGAGAGCGACGCCTCTGGCCTGTCCCAGAACGAACGCCGTCCGGGCATTCTTGCCGAAAAAAGCTTCCTCTATGGCCATCTCCTGTGGATGAAAGCGGTCGATGACCTGGTATAAGCCGTCATAAATATGGGCCAGGCGTTGGTATGTGTTCTTTTTCGCTGGCGGTGAGAGAGTACCGTAAGTGACGACCTCGGGGTCAGACTCACCCTCCTCCACGATCCCGTATCCTGTCGTGGTAATCCCCGGATCGATGCCAATGACCTTTCTCACCTACCGCTCCTCAACCATCAGGGCGTCCTCAACATCAAAATTGGAGGAGACGGACTGGACATCGTCGTGGTCCTCCAGTTCATCCATGAGACTGAGCAACATTCTGGCGTCGTTGCCCTCAACTCTGACCGTATTCGTTGGAATCATGGCTAACTCCGCACTTTTCACCACAAAACCACGCCGTTGAAGCTCGTCTCTGATGGAATTAAGGTTTTCGGGTGACGAGGTTATCTCAAACACGTCGTCCGTTTCTTCAACATCATCGCCTCCCTCCCTCATGACCGCTTCCAGCAGCGATGCCTCATCAACTCCGTCTTTGTCGACAGTTATGAAACCCCCCTTGTAAAATACCCATGAAACGCATCCTTGCTCCCCAAGATTGCCCCCATACTTTGCCATAAGATGTCTCAGATCCGCGACAGTACGGTTCCGGTTGTCCGTCGTTACGAAAATCATGATGGCAACGCCCCCTGGGCCGTATCCTTCAAATAGTGCCTCTTCATACGTAACTCCCGGAAGCTCACCGGTACCCCGTTGAATGGCTTTCTTGACGTTTTCTGCAGGCATATTGGCTGCCTTGGCTGCAAAGACTGCCTGCCGAAGTCTCGAATTGGAGTCCTGATCCCCACCTCCCAGGCGGGTTGCCACGGTAATCTCCCTGATGAGCTTGGTGAAGACTTTCCCCCGCTTTTGATCCAGGACGGCCTTCTTCCGCTTTATTTGAGCCCACTTTGAGTGCCCGGACACCTGTCTACTCCGCAATATCCCAACGGGTGAAAAGACGACCCAAACGTACCGCGGGAGATCTGGTTGTGGGGATCATTCGTGTTTCCCGAGAAGAGAGCATACAATGATCAAGATAACAGAACAATTCAGCAGAAAATTTAGTCAGGCTCCGAGTCGAGGACAACCCTTTTCCCGACGGTGGAAAGCATGACCTCATTCCTCAACAACGTCCAAGGGGCTGCGAATATCCTCAAGGTCTTTTTCCATAACATGGGTGTAAATCTTCGTCGTCTTTACATTCGCATGTCCCATTAACTCTTGAACCTCACGAATATTGACCCCATTCTCCAACAGGTGGGTGGCAAAACTGTGACGAAAGGTGTGACAGCTGACCCGTTTCTCAATCCCGGCACGGGCAACGGCGGTCTTGACGGCTTTCTGCAATCCCGATTCCAATACGTGGTGCCTGCGTGTGGTGCCCGTACGTGGGTCTTCGCTGAATTTCTTGCCGGGGAATACGTACTGCCAGACAAATTCTCTGGTGGCATTGGGGTATTTTCTTGCCAGTGCAAAAGGAAGATAGGTTTCACCGTATCCTGCTACTAAATCCTCCTCATGCAATTGTTTTACTCCAGCCAGGTGCGTTCTTAGCTCTTCCTGGACAGATCGTGGAAACAGGGTAAGCCGGTCTTTGCCACCCTTGGCAGCCCTTGCATAGATTCTGTTCCTTTCAAAATCGAGGTCTCCAACCCGTAGGCGAATACACTCCATTAACCGGAGACCGCCTCCGTAGAGAAGCTTTGCCATGATCGAATGCGTTCCCTGCATTTGATCTAGGACCGTCACCACTTCCTCCTGGGTCATTACGGTGGGAAGGTGACGATGTCTTTTAGCTCTGACGGGTTCTATTGATTTGCTGACTGGAATATCAAGAACCTGTCGATATAGGAAAACAATGGCATTGAGGGCCTGTCTTTGAGTGGATGCGGAGACATTCCTATTCACTGCCAGATGGCTTAAAAACGCCTCAATTTGATGCTTGCCCATTTCACGGGGATGTTTCTTACTGCCATGGAATTTCACATATCGTACAATCCAGTCACAGTAGGTTCTCTCGGTACGGTAAGCGTAATGATGATACCGCATGACCTGGCGGATCTGATCCATCAACCTCATGTTGGGGTCGGGCGTGAATTCTGGTGGGGTTTTATTCTTGTTTTTCATAGGATTATCTCTCTAAACTACATCATAATAGATACATTCGTTGCATATGTGGAAAGGTAGAACAGAATTTTCCACACTTGCAACGGTAATAGGGGAATATATGGAACATTCTTCCAGCTATAAGGCCAATATAATAGAAATCTGTCCATATATTGACACTGTTATATGTCATAGGTAATACAATGATTGATTGGATAATTGAAAACAAGGAGTGGCTTTTCTCTGGTATTGGTGTACTTCCTGTAGCAGTAATTATGCCTAAATTAATTACATTGATTAGAAAGAAATTGACTCAACCAGAATCAAAGGCAGACTTAGAAATTCAAGTTCCATCGTTATTGAGTAAAACTCGGGCTCAAGACGAGTCTTACAAGGCACAAGACTCACAAGATGAAAGCAAACCCACAATCCTTGATCGCAATGAACTCTCTCCTGGACGGATACTGGAAGTTCTTGAGAACACTCCTCCTCTTCAACACCAAGATATCATAAAACACTATATAGGCATGCCAGTTGATTGGGACGTAGCATTCTTCTCTGCTCGTAAACAAAAGGATGGTATGATTCGATTAACTCTTTCTCACCCTGAGATAGGTGGCATTATCAGTTGTTCTGTAAGACTTTCTGAATATAAAGAAATTGCTGTTATGAAGAAAGGTGCTAAACTCCGTGTCACAGGTACAATTGCAGATATTAGCGACCCATGCTTCGACCTATCTGATGTTAAACTTCATATTAGTAGGTGACTTAAGAAACACATATAACAACTTGCTGCAGCCGACCGCCAAAGGCGGCGCCTGAGCTCAGGCGTTAGGTAAGTTCGGCAATATATTGGAGGCTTCATGCAAAAGTTCTTGATATGGTCTATTGTCATAGCCGCTGTCGGCTGCTCCAGCCCCGCACCGAATATCCAGCCTGAAACTGCCTCCACAGCACAGACCGAGCTGGCCGCAGAAGTGATCAACAAGGATCTGCACATTGTAGGGCATCCGTTCGCCATAAAATCTGAACACCACAAGAACGGATTTTATGTTGCTGCTAAAGTGGCAGGCCCGGGCATTGAAGATGGAGTTGTTTGTCTTTGGTTGATGTCAGGTGCAAAGGATCACCCTGGACTGATAATAAATGCCAATGGTGCTGCCAAGAATTTTAGCCCAGGCCTGCCTTGGGGGCCTAAAACGAAGGCAGAAGCGAGCATTACGGATAGAGAGGCGAGGTTACTGGTTCGTTGGGTCGAAGTGAACGTCAATTGATCAAAAGTATGTCCGTCAAACAATAGAACTTACCTAACAAATCGTTCCACCTGACATTTTTCCACTCCGCTCCAAATTGCAGGTGAACTCAGACGTTAGAATGCCTGCTAACTAACGAAGAACATCCCATATCTTTTTGAAATTGTTGTATACTTCTGTAATATACATTAACGTATGACAATCAAAATCGGCAATTGTGAAAGTTTTGAATGGGACGAAGGAAATATCGAGAAAAATTGGCTGAAACACCAAGTCTCGAAAAATGAATGTGAGGAAGTCTTTTTCAATCACCCCTTGTTGACTGCGGGTGACCCAAAACAGTCAAAATCCGAAAAAAGGTATTATGTTCTTGGACAAACAGATTCAGGTCGCTTGTTATTCATCACTTTCACAATTAGAAATGGCAAAATCCGAGTTATTTCGGCAAGAGATATGAGTCGTAAAGAAAAGAGGAAGTATTATGAAGAAATTGAAAACCATTCCGAAATTTGAAACAGAAGACGAAGAAAGGGAATTTTGGTCAACCCACGATTCGACTGATTACGTTGATTGGGAAAAAGCTGATCAGGTTATTTTCCCGAAGTTAAAGCCAACTACCAAAACAATATCACTACGTTTGCCCGAATATATGTTAGATGAATTAAGAACCATTGCAAACAAGAGAGATGTCCCTTATCAATCTCTAATGAAAATATTCCTGAAAGAACGAATTGACAAAGAATTAGAGACACTCAACAATGTTTTAGTGGAAGCAGGCATTCCAACCCCCAATCAACCTGACCCCGACTAAATCGGGGCAGGTTATTTGATCCGTTATACCGTATTGGGAAACTTTGTGGTAAAACTCACAATCTCAGCTTCAGCAGTACTAACCATTAAATGGAGGCCAAAATGAAGAATTCAGCTCTATTCGCACTCTTAATGACCTTTCTATTGCTAAGTGCTTGCGTTCAGCGGGATGAACAAACCGCCGCATCCGTCCAAGCAGACCTCTCTGCGATCGGCGAAGCCAGACAGCAACTTACCGATGCATTAAACGCGGACGACGTTGAGGGAATAATGGCTGGACTCACGGGTGATCATCTTACAATGCCGCCAAATGAACCTACCCCACAAACGCTGGACGCACTACGGTCTTGGCATGAACGGCGCATTGCCGAGTTTACTATCGACTTGGTTGTGTCGTCACCCGAGGTGGAAATAGGCGGGGATTGGGCAATTGATCGTTGGTCGGGCACCGCCACTTTAACGCCTAGAGACGGCGGTGCCTCAATCCAAAATACCGAAAAGGGTCTTTGGATATGGCACCATGAACCGGATGGGTCATGGAAACTTTCGCGCTCGATTTGGAATAGCGACGATCCGATTCCGGATAACCAGTAGCGTAACGCTCTCTAAAAAGAACTTCAATGCGGTTGCGGTGCGGCCGATGGGTTCAAGAGAACGCTAAGTTTAGAATGTTGTAAGATTATTTCAATTGTCTTCAGACGTGCGGTATAACAATGCGTGCTCCTGACCGCCCTAGCGACCGACGAATTTTCGAAATGCGAAGTGCTGCGTAAAATCGACATATCGTTGAAACTGCGCAGGGGATTCCGGGCGGCAGGAGACGCTCGCGTTAGACATACACAGAGAACCATGTGGACCAAGGACGAGCTAAGGATTCTGGAGGCACTCGATACCGCGGTTAGGTCCGAGGTGACCGCGGCACACATCAATGAAATAGTGTCTTTTGTCGAGCAGGAGCTGCAACGAAGGCCTGATGACGTGCTGGCCTGGAAACCGATACCGCTTACATTGTACGGTTCCCGTTTACCAGCCATTATCCGGTCCAGTTGGGTCTTCATTCTCCGCGCCAACACTATCACTGGAGCTGAGAGACATCCGAACAGTCATCAGCGCATGATGTCGTATCGAGGAGCAGGCGATTTCCAGACAAAGACTGAGGGCCTCTGGTGTTCACACTACCTCAGGAGTGATCCTGCTGCCCCTCTCGCAGAGAGTTGGATTTCCATTCCTCCGAATGTCTGGCACCAAGGAGTTGTGCCAGAGGCGAACTGGGTTGTCGTCTCGTTCCATACGGTCGTGGACGACGAACTTATCGAGGAACGCCCAGACGGTGA